>JAGMDB010000075.1 GCA_023128875.1 Dehalococcoidia bacterium
ACCGTAAACAGAGCTGCCCCTAAAGCAATCAAAACGTAGGTACGTATTCCCACTGGCTTGCCAGCTCGTTTTCGTTGGTAGCCAATAGCTGTGCCTAAAACGGCAGCCAGAAGCAAGCGCAATATCATTTCCAGCCATGAGGGCAATTAAGCTTTTCCCTCCTCAGCCGCTTTCTTGGCCAAAAGCCGATTCAGAGCATTCATATACGCCTTCGCACTGGCAACTATAATGTCGGTAGAGGCGCCGCGTCCTGTATATGTTATCCCATCACTCTCGATTCGAATTAACACCTCGCCAATGGCATCAATCCCTTCAGTAACTGATTTAATGGTAAATTCTGTAAGCTTATTGGGTATTCCAACTATGCGATTAATAGCTTTATATATGGCATCTACTGGTCCTGCACCTAAGGCAGCATCAGCTAGGCTTTGTCCATCAGGCCCAACGAGCCTCACTGAAGCCATAGGAAGACTATGGTCACCACAAGAAACTTCAACATGGTCAAGATGGTATGCTTCAGTGGCAGTGCGAAGTTCTTCCGTCACCAAGGATTCGATATCACGGTCGGTGATTTCCTTCTTCTTATCGGCCAACTCTTTGAAGCTATGAAAGGCGTGACTCAGGGCCTCTTCATTTAAAGCATAGCCAAGCTCCGCTAATCTTTCTCTGAAGGCATGCTTGCCGCTTAGCTTACTCAACACGAGACTACTTGCCGGGATTCCAACCGATCTGGGGTCTATGATTTCATAAGTTGTGGCTTCCTTTATTAAACCATCTTGATGAATGCCTGACTGATGGCGGAAAGCGTTTGCCCCCACGATAGCCTTATTGGATTGCACAGCGAAGCCAGTAAGTTCGCTTACAAGACGGCTTGTCTTGTAAATCTGAGTGGTATTAACATTGCTAGTAAGGTGAAATAAATCCTGGCGAGTCCTCAGCGCCATAACGATTTCCTCCAGAGAGGTGTTTCCGGCTCGCTCTCCGATACCGTTGATAGTGCATTCAACCTGCCGCGCACCTTTTCGTATCGCTTCGAGGCTATTAGCTATCGCCAAGCCCAAATCATTATGGCAATGAACGCTAATTACAGTCCTATGGATATTGGGTACATTAACTAGAATGCTTTGGATCAAGTCACCAAATTCATGTGGAGTGGCATAACCCACAGTGTCTGGTATATTCACCGTGGTCGCCCCAGCATCAATCACAGATTCTAAGATATGGTAGAGGTATGCACGTTCGGCCCGGCTGGCATCCATAGGCGAAAATTCAACATCGCCAACATAATTTCTGGCTCTAGTCACCATTTTCCTGGCCATCTCCAGAATCTCCTCACGGCTTTTGTTAAGCTGATAGAGAAGATGGATATCAGAGGCGGAGAGAAAAACATGAATTCGCGGGTGGGCTGCTTCTTTAATTGCTTCCCATGCTCTATCTATAGCCTTGGCATTTGCATGGGACAAAGCGCAGATTACAGGCCGTTGAACTTCTTCGCTAATAAGGCGAACAGCCTCGAAGTCACCGGGAGAGCTGACGGGAAAACCAGCTTCAATAACATCGACACCAAGCTTTTCCAGTTGCTTGGCTATCTTCAGTTTCTCTTGAGCATTTAAACTTGCACCGGCTGCTTGTTCTCCATCGCGCAGGGTGGTATCGAAAATCATCACCTTGTCCATGGTTCATTCCTCCTAGCGCTTCGCTTTGAGAGATCTACTCTCCAATTTAAATTGTGCTGGTATGATCCCACACTCCTTATCGAAGTATCTATTTTTTCTTAAGCCAGGGCATCATGTCTCTCAGTTTTTCGCCCACAATTTCGATAGGATGTTCGGCCTCCATGCGTTTCATAGCGTTGTAGCTGGGCCGTCCAGCTTGGTTTTCTAGAATCCATTCTCTAGCAAAGCTGCCATCCTGAATCTCTGTCAGAATTTGCTCCATTTCTTCTTTAACTAAATCGTCGATGATTCGCGGGCCTCGACTGTAATCGCCATATTCAGCAGTATCGCTTATCGAATACCTCATATATTTCAAGCCACCTTGATACATAAGGTCAACGATGAGTTTCAGTTCATGGAAACATTCAAAATAGGCAATTTCCGGTTGGTAGCCCGCCTCTACCAGTGTCTCAAATCCAGCTTTGACTAAGGAAGAGATCCCTCCACAGAGCACTGTTTGTTCACCGAAAAGATCAGTCTCTGTCTCTTCAGCAAAAGTCGTCTCCAGGACGCCAGCCCTGGCACAACCAATACCTTTGGCATAAGCTAAAGCAATATCCCTGGCTTTGCCCGAGGAGTCTTGATGTATAGCAACTAAGGCTGGAACCCCAGAACCCTCAACGTAAAGCCGGCGTAGTATGTGCCCCGGGCCTTTAGGAGCTATCATGCTAACGTCTGTGTTGGAAGGTGGCACGATTTGTGAATAGTGGATATTAAAACCATGTGCGAACATCAAAGTTTTGCCATGTGCTAACTCCTTCTCGACTGACTGTTGGTAGATTCGAGGCTGTAAATTGTCAGGAGCCAGCATGACAATAATATCTGCTGCTTTTGCTACTTCAGCAGCATTAGCTACTTCAAAACCATTGTCTTGAGCTGCCTTCCAGCCCTCGCTACCCGCCGCTTCAGCAACAATAACTTGGCACCCACTATCCTTTAGATTTTGAGCATGGGCATGCCCCTGGCTACCGTAGCCAATAACACCAATCGTTTTCTCTTTGATTAAATCTAAGCTAGCATCCTTGTCATAATAAATTTTAGC
>JAGMDB010000076.1 GCA_023128875.1 Dehalococcoidia bacterium
TATGAGGGAAATCAACGTTGGCGATGTTACTAAAACAGTAGCTCATCTATTTGAGCACTCCTGTCATTATCTTACTGATGATGTGTTAGCTGCACTCAAACAAGCGCGGGAGAAGGAGAAATCTCCAGTAGCCCGCGATGTGCTGGGTAATATGCTGGAGGATGTGGAAATAGCTGGCAAAGAACAAATTCCCCTGTGCCAGGATACCGGGCTTTCCGTAGTCTGGCTAGAGCTGGGGCAGGAAGTTCGCCTAACTGGTGGCGATCTATATACAGCAATCAATGAAGGAGTGCGCCGGGGATATGATGAAGGTTACTTGCGCAAATCTGCAGTGCGCCAGCCCTTTTCCGCCAGGGTTAATACCAAGGACAATACACCAGCGGATATCTGGACTGACATAGTTCCAGGGGACAAACTAAAAATAATTGTAATGCCGAAAGGAGGCGGTTCTGAGAATATGAGCCGCCTAACGGTACTGACTCCAGCACTGGGACGTCAGGGAATCATAGATTATGTAGTGAATCGTGTGGACGAATCTGGCAGTAACCCCTGCCCCCCGGTTATCGTTGGTGTGGGGATAGGGGGGACAACGGAGAAGACTATGATGTTAGCCAAAAAGGCATTGCTGCGGGAAGTGGGCAAGCCAAACTCAGATGAGGAAGTAGCCGAACTAGAAAGGGAGATTTTGCATCGCGTTAACAATCTGGGAATCGGAGCGATGGGGTACGGTGGGACAATCACTGCCCTGGCAGTTCACGTCGAAGCATTTCCTTGTCACATTGCCAGCCTACCAGTGGCTGTTTGTTTGATGTGCTGGTGTGATCGCAAGGGGGAGGCAACTCTATAGAAGGAGACAAAGATGGCCGAAACTAAAATTGAGGAGAAAGCTGAGAAGAAAATAAGAATGCTTAATATTTACATTATGGGCAAACATTATGAGGCTCCTGAGGGGCTCACTATCCAGACAGCGTTGGAGCATTGTGGCTATAACATTGTTAGAGGGTGTGGTTGCCGCGCCGGGTTTTGTGGTGCCTGTGCCACGATTTATAGCTTTACGCATGATCCGACAATAAGTTACGCCCTTGCTTGCCAGAAAGAAATTGAGCAAAACATGGTGATATTGCAAATGCCGTTCTTTCCCTCAACTGAGGCTCTTTACAATTTGGAGGATTTAGAGCCGAAGGAGGGTGAAAACAAATTATTGGAGCTCTATCCTGACCTTCTCACCTGTTTCGGCTGTAATAATTGCACTAAAACCTGCCCGCAGGATCTCTTGGTGATGGATTTTGTATCTGATGCCTTAAGAGGCGATTATGAGAAAGTGCATGAGAAATCCTTCGATTGTGTGCTGTGTGGCCTGTGTGCTGCCAGGTGCCCCCAGGGAATACAGCCGTATAACATAGCCTTGGCGGCTCGCAGGCTGAGAGGCTCCTACCTCACCCCGGTGCCTCAGCATAACCTGGATAGAGTAAAAGAGATAGAGGAAGGGAAATTTGATGCTGAGCTTGAGGCATTAAAGAAATCGGACGGGGCTGAGCTGCGCCGCAGATATGCAGAGCGTGAGATAGAGCCGGCTTTGTGAAGGCTTTTTGAAAGGAGGTCGTCAATATGGCATACCCTGCTTCTATGGAGGAGAGCAAAAGGAAAGTAGAGGAAACCAGGCCACGTAGATTAGAAAAGGGGCCATGTGCGCGTATTCCTGAAGCTGAAAGGGAAGAACTGGTAAGTAAATTTCATCCCGACTATCGGAAGGAGCAATTTCGCGAGCTAAGATTAGGGCCAAACAAGGGTCGCCCGGCACCTTTGGAGATAGCCGATGTATTGGAAGGCAATAGCCGTATTGACCCTGATAAAGTTGATATCGAGAACATTGACTATGAGGTTGATGTTTTGGTAATTGGATGTGGAGGAGCTGGCGGGTCAGCAGCGCTTTTAGCCGAGGAGAATGGCGCTAGCGTTCTAATAGCATCAAAGCTGCGCCTGGGAGACGCCAACACTATAGGGGCTCAAGCAGGAACGCAAGGATGTGATAGAGCTAATGATTCTCCTATCATGCATTACCTGGATATAGTAGGCGGAGGGCATTTCACCAACAACCCTGAATTGGCGGAAGCATTGGCGAAAGATTCTCCCGATGTGATTAGGTGGTTGGAATCACTGGGAGTCAATTGGGATAAAGAGCCTGACAATTCATATCATGAGCTATCTGGTGGGGGTGCAAGCAGGAGAAGGATGCATTCGTGTCGAGATTACACCGGGCTTGAGGAAATGAGGGTTATCAGGGATGAAATCCGACAGAGGAATTGGCATGGGAAGAAGATAGATTGGCTGGAATTCGAACCAGCTATAGAGCTGCTGATGGATGGCAAGGGGCAGGTGGCTGGAGCGATATTAATGAACTTGGAAACTAAAAGAATGACCATAGTGCGAGCCAAGGCAGTAATCATGGCCACTGGTGGTCTGGGACGTACACATATTCAAGGATTCCCCACAACCAATCATTATGGTGCTACTGCCGATGGCTTGGTGCTGGCTTACCGAGTGGGTTGTCGCCTTGTTGATATAGACACCATGCAATACCATCCCACAGGTGCAGCATTCCCTCCCCAGGTTCTGGGCCTCCTGGTTACGGAGAAAGTGAGAACTTTGGGGGCAGAGATAGTCAATTGTGATGGAGAGCAGTTTGTTCATCCTTTGGAAGCAAGAGATACAGAAGCCTCGGCAGAGATTCGAGAATGCAAAGAGCGCGGCAAGGGAGTTGCTACGCCAACAGGAGAACTTGGTTGCTGGCTGGATTCGCCCATGATTGAAATCAAACGTGGTGAGGGAACTATCCGGAGAGAATTGCCAGCAATGGTACGCCAATTTAGCCGTTTCAATATAGACATAACTAAGGAGCCGATACTGGTCTATCCCACTCTTCATTACCAAAACGGGGGGATTATGATTGAAGCTGATGCCTCCACTCCAGTACCAGGATTGTTTGCCGCTGGTGAGTGTGAGGGGGGGGTACATGGCAGGAACCGTCTTATTGGTAATTCAACACTGGACCTGTTTGTCTTTGGGAGGAGAGCGGGCAGAGCGGCGGCTAAGTGGGTTAAGGAGGTAAAGCTGGGCAAACTTACTTTAGAGCATGTACGTAAATGGCAGCGAGAGCTTAAGGAAGCAGGTTTAGAATCAATGCCTGTTTCCCCTATGCTCTTACCTAATTATGCTAATCAAGAGAAACCCGTACCTGGTTTTCAGCCGCTTGGCCAGATAAGTGGTTACACTCCTTTTGGCGATAGAGCTGTGCGCTGGATTTAAAAGGAGGACAATATGCCACTGCGTGAGCAAAGAGATGTTGAAGAAATTGAGAGGGTTCTAAATCACGTATTAAACACGGCTTCTCCACCGGTAGCCAGATGTCGTCTCCTCTCTACTGGGTTTAACCCGGGGCATGCTCTAAATATAACTGAGGATATCAGTGGGCACAAAGAGTGCATAGGCTGCGGCAATTGCGTGGATGCCTGTCCTTTTTTGTTTCGTGAGCCTTCGCGGCGTGAAAAAACGGAACAGCGAACATCTATGGCTTTGGAAAGTATAGTAGGCGCAGACTGTGACTTATGTGACGCATGTGTTTTGGCTTGTCCTCAGGTGGATACTACTATCAAGAATTACGTTGTTCAACACCGTATGATAGAAGTCATGTCTAGGCTGGAGCAAAGGATAGGAGACGAAGACGAACCCGATTTAGATTTATTTACTGAAGAGGCGATAGGTTAGTGAGGTTGACTACAGGCCGAAAATGAAGCAATCATAAGGGGGAGGGTATTGAATGGATTTTGACATACCAGAAGAGTTGAGAATGGTTCAAAGTATGGTGAGGGATTTTGTCACTGAGCAATTGAAGCCGTTGGAAAGGATTGTTTTGGGGCGAGCTGCAGATTTGAGCGATACCCAGATGTGCCTCCCGTTGGAGAAGGAGCAAGAGTTAATGGGAATGGCAAAAGAAATGGGTTTATGGGGGGTAAATGTTCCTGAGGAGCTCGGCGGCGTGGGCCTGAGCATTCTAGGAAATTGCCTGGTTGAGGAGGAGCTGGCTCAGGCAGTCGTTCCTTTCGGTTTTGGTGATGTCACGCCGATACTTTTTGATTGCAATGAAAGGCAAAGGGAAGCTTACTTTTCACCGGTGCTCAATAGGGAGAAATATGCCTACCTGGCATTGATGGAGCCTGACAAAGAGGGTTTTGAAGGCATGGAGATGAAAGCGGAGAAAATGAACGGTGGCTATGTTCTTAATGGTAAGAAGCTATCTCTTTCCAGAGCTGGTGAAGACTATTTCGCTGCGGTTTTCGCCGTTACTGATTCTGAGAAGGGGCCGAGAGAGGGCATGACTTGCTTCTTGGTGGACAAAGGTACTTCTGGTTTTACGGTGAGTGGAGCTGAAGCTATAACAGGATGGGAGGCAAGGGAAAGAAGGCCTATGTCTTTGGTTTTTGACCAATGTCAGGTGGCGGCAGGAAATGTGTTGGGCGAAGAGGGGAAAGCTTTACATTTAGGTAATAAGTGGCTTCCCTCAAGGCGGATTGTTAGAAGCGCCAGGTGTGTGGGAGCAGCTCAGAGAATACTGGATGAGTCAACTATAGAGGCTCAAACATGGACATCATTTGGGCAGTTTATTTCGGGACGGTCTAGTGTGCAGGCGGCATTAGCTGATATAGCTACAAATATTCACGCTGCCAGGCTTATGGTTTACGAAACTGCCTGGAAAGCAGATCAAGGAGAATCAATACGACGTGAAGCTGCAATGCTGAAGCTATTTGTTACACAAATGATTCATTTCGTTGCTGATAATGCTGCTCACATTTTTAGTGCTCCATCATATGTTGGAGGGTTGCCTATGGAAAGATTCTGTCGTAATGCTCTGACAATGAGTTCTACGGAATTTGCATTGCAACTTCAGAGAAATATTATTGCCCGCGATATACTGAAGGGCTTGAAAGTCTAAACGAAGGAGGATAGTTATGGCCGAAGCTAAGAGAATTACACTTCCGTTAAGTGATGAGATCTTGAAGGATCTCAGGTCAGGGGATAACCTTTTGCTCACTGGCGTTATATATCAGTTCCGCGATGCTGCTCATAAGAGAATAGTGGAAGCACTGGATCAAGGTAAACCTCTACCGATAGACATAAAAGAGGCGGCAGTATTTTACATGGGCCCTTCACCAGCCAGGCCGGGCAGGGCGATTGGTTCTGCAGGCCCGACCACTAGCGGTCGTATGGATAGTTACTCACCCCGACTGATGGCTGAGGGGCTTAGGGTGATGATTGGTAAGGGTTTGCGTTCGCAGGCTGTGAAGGATGCTATAGCAAAGTATAATGGAGTATATTTGGGGGCTATAGGTGGTGCTGGAGCCCTTATTGCTAAGAGCATAGAGAAGGCAGATGTGGTAGCCTATGAGGACCTTGGGGCCGAGGCCATTCGCCGCTTAGAGGTGGAGGATTTCCCAGTCACAGTGGTAAACGATAGCCACGGCGGTGACCTCTACGAAGAGGGAAAGGCTAAGTATCGGGTCACATCTTCAACGAAGTAGCCTTCAAAAGGCATATCGCCCTAATTGATATTTGCCTGCACTCAGGCTAGGATTCTGCTCTGAGCAAGTTTACTGCCTATTTTCGTAACTGGGCTGGTAAGTAACTCGCTCTGAGAAATACAATGCCTTGATTATGTCCCACCCCAGCTTCTATAATGACCCATTAACAGGTTGAACAAGTTGTGCCGAAGCTACTAACGACACATTAATTCTATTTCTGCGTAAGCGTAATGTAAGCTATTCACGACAGCAAGAGGAGGCAAGAAATGTCGGAGAAACACGCAGCTGGTGGTTACAATGGCAGGATACTGAGGGTAAATCTATCTGACCGTAGTGTATCGATAGAGGAGATTGACGGATTATTCTGCAGGAGGTATTTAGGAGGGGCAGGTTTTGTTACGTACTTTCAGTGGAAGGAATTAAAGCAGGGGATAGACCCTTTGGGTTCTGATAACAAACTAATTTTTGCAGTGGGTCCGGTGACAGGGACCTCTGTTCCGGGGAGTGGGCGCCACTGTATGGGTGGGAAATCGCCTTTGACTGGTGGCTATGCCAAGTCAGAATCGGGAGGGTTCTGGGGAGTTGAGCTTAAGCGAGCTGGGTATGATGGAATTATTATTGAAGGGAAGGCTGATAGACCAGTTTACCTGTGGATTCATGATGGAGAAGCGAGCATAAGGGATGCCAGTCATCTTTGGGGGCATAATACGAAAGAGGTGCAGGAGGGTATTAGTGCTGAGCTAGGTGATAATCGGATTCGGGTAGCGGCAATAGGTCCAGGTGGAGAGCACCTGGTAAAGTATGCTTACGTTATGAATGAGCTTAAGGATGCTGCTGGTAGGGGTGGGATGGGAGCAGTGATGG
>JAGMDB010000077.1 GCA_023128875.1 Dehalococcoidia bacterium
ACACGGTAAAATTGACCAAATGGCAATTGAGGTGCCTTATAAAAATAGCTAATCAACTCACCTTTACTACCTATTAGGCTTCCCTGAAGCTCACCTCCAATGACCCTATTAAGATAATCTTCGATAACATTGACTGGTCCTTCGCTCATTCTCTGTTAGGAAAAGACACAAGCTTTCGCCCCAGGAAGCAGATGGTTATGATTCTGCCTCCTTGTTTAAAGCTCAGCTTCTCATTTACCTGAATGAAGTTGGCCCCGACCGTAAGGTTAGCCGCTGCTCTTCGCTACAACGCCAGGCTTTGCCTCCTTTTTGGCTTCAATTTCCTCAAACCCGCCTCTCATGGCACCTTTACCAACTTCTGCGGCCGCCTCGAGGAAGAGCTTTTCTATGAAACCCTGTGTAAACTAATTGTCCAGGCCATAATCCTTAAAGTAACCTAGGGTGGTGATACGGCTATAGATTCCACTCACATTTGGGTTTATTCTAATAAATTTGATAACAAAACTTGCCAATGTAAGGAAGAATGCCAACATCGTCGGGATTATTCTGACCTTGATGCCCGCTGGGTATATAAGAGCAAGGACTACAGCTTCTCTGGCTACAAAGCCCATTTAATCGTTGACGCTAAAGCACAATTGCCTTTAGACGTTAAGGTAACTCCTGCTCATGAAGCCGATTCGACTCAGGCTAAACCCTTGCTCATGGAAGCCAGAAAAAGGCATCCTGAAATCAATATAGATTTATCCTTTATGAATTCTGCCTATGATTAGCTATGAGAGCTATCGCTTCGCCCTCGAGGGCATGGGAGCGATACCCATCATTATCCTCGACTCAAGAGGCAGGGTTGAGGCTATCAGCTCAAGCTCTCTTTATTTTTCCAGGGATGATAGCTATACCTGTTTTGCCTGTCAGGTGGTATACCATTTCCATTAGGCACTACACAACTGTAACCATGACTGCTCCTGGAAAGAAGCCAAAAACAGTCGTTACTAAGGCAACAGCTACCTCACGGCAATTATCTAACGGATTGCAAGGAAAATGAGAAAGCAAATTGCTACCTAAATTTCAGCCACCGTGGGCCATAAACCGGATAGTGAGCTCGTCATTTTCCTTCACGAGCTCGGCTAGTTTCGTTGTATATAAATTCGCTGATTTTACATAGATTTGGTAGGGGCCATTCAATCTCCTTTGCCCAACACAAAGCTTCTCCTTAATGCCAGGAAATTGTGGAGTGAACCCCTGAAGCTGGACACTTTAGGTTAGGAAGGTTTGGCAGGGTCAAAATACTCTATAATGGAGGATAGAAAGGATCTTGCCATGAGGAATCAGAGAAGTTTCAGTATAGAATTTAAGAGGCAGGTAGTAGAGGAGTTACTCAGTGGGGAGAGCCGTCCTGCCCAACTCTGCCGGAGATACAACATCTCGCCGAGCCTACTTTACCATTGGAAGAAACAATACAGTCGGGGTAAGTTCAATAATGAGCCCACCGAGGAAGCTGCCCTTAGGGACAGGGTAGATAAGCTGGAGCGGCTGGTGGGCAGGCTGACACTGGAGAATGAGTTTCTAAAAAAGGGGTTACAGATGAGCTTCAGCCAGCCTCAGAGAAACGGGAATTTATCACCAGGTGCAAAGACTTCCTCAGCAGTATCCGGCAAGGGTGTAGACTTATGAACATCCCCCGGAGTAGTTTCTATCGCAAACCCAGTGCCAAGAGCTCTGATAGGATGAAGCTGGAGGCAGACCTGGTAGATTGCATTGAGGGCATCTGTCTTGAGTTTCCCCGTTATGGCTACCGCAGGGTTACTCATCAGCTTAAGCGTGAGGGATGGAGGGCAAATCATAAGAAGGTGCTGCGCTTGATGAGGGAAAGCGACCTCTTATGTCAGGTCAAACGGAAGTGGGTAAGAACCACCAATAGTAACCATCACTTCCCCAAGTATCCCAATCTCATCAAGGGAATGGTTATCAATAGGTTAAACCAGGTATGGATTAGTGATATTACCTACATCCGTATCAAGACTGGCTTTGTCTACCTGGCAGCGATATTGGATGCTTGCTCCCGGCGGGTGATAGGCTATGCCCTCTCCACCAAGATTGATAGCTCACTAACAATTGAGGCATTTAAGATGGCTATAGCAGAGCGTAACCCTGGCCCTGGCATAATTCATCACTCGGACCAGGGAGTGCAATACGCCTCAAGTGAGTACGTAGACGAACTTAAGAGCTACGGATTTGAGATCAGCATGGCTCAGAAAGGCAATCCTTATGAGAATGCCAGAATGGAGAGCTTTTTCAAAACATTGAAGCATGAGGAGGTATACCTATGTGAATATGAGACGCTGGAGGATGTGATGACCAGGCTTCCCTGTTTCATCCAGGAAGTCTATAATCATAAAAGACTTCATTCGGCACTGGGTTATCGGCCACCTGATGAGTTCGAGGCATTACTGGCTATGAAAGAGAATAGAAAGGAGGAATCCCACCAGACTCTCCTAACCCTTTCTGTCCAATCATAGGGGTGCAGTCCATAGACTCCTCAGGTTATCAAATTGATTAGCCCAAAAATAGAGTAACCCCCCGAAGAAAAATTGCCCCTTCTGTTCGAGCACTTATCAAGCCTGTACCAGTTAGAGGGCTGGGGGAAATAGCAAAAAAGGGATAAGATGAAAAAATGAAAAAAAATGCTGAAGTTGTCATCATTGGTGGGGGGATAAACGGCTGCACCGTTGCATACAATCTGTCAAAGGAAAACATCGATACAGTGCTTATTGAGAAGGGTAGCCTTGCAAATGGAGCTACTGGTCGGTGTGGTGGAATGATTTGGAGTGGCCAACCTACCGCAAAATTAATTAGAATTGCAGCTAGCAGTGGAGAGAGATTTGCGCAATTGGAAGAAGAACTGGGCTCTGATCTGGAATACAAATTATCGGATTCCTTGACGATTGCTCTTCCCGGTGAGGCGAAAGATTACAAAAAAGCAATGGATTTACAAAAAAGTTTACATGTGAGTATCGAATGGCTAGAGCCAGATGAGATAAAAAAGATGGCTCCATATATTGACGTAGATAATATTCCAGTGGTAGGGGGCTATCATGTTTTCGGTCATTCCTTCAATGCTTCAGTGAATCCCTTTTACACCGTTGAGGCGCTTGCTACCAATGCAAAGAGATTAGGGGCAGAGATTTATACCTGTACTGAGGTAACGAGCATAAAAGTCAGAAACGGGGAAGTAGAAGGTGTGCTAACGACTAAAGGAAAAATAAACACCCATATTGTGGTTAACGCGGCAGGAGGCTGGTCCAGTGACGTAGCGCGGATGTGCGGTATAAAAATACCAACTATGCCTTATCCGCATTCTGCTGTTGCTCTCGTTACTGAACCTTTAGAGCTACTACCCTGTTTTGCTGAATCTAATGAGATTTGGGGTCGTCAGACAAAAGACGGCCAAATCATAGCTGGGACAGG
>JAGMDB010000078.1 GCA_023128875.1 Dehalococcoidia bacterium
CTTTCATCTCTTTAGCTGCCACGATCGCCGCAGCTACCGGTCCATAACCACACATGGTACAACTAAGGGCTTCCCTGCGCTCATACAGCATTTCCTCATCAAGGTTAATTATTGCCTCTATCATGGACTTATCCTTTTCTGCGGCTACAGAATGAGGCTCATAGTGCGTAAAGTCGCTGCTGGCCACGATTATAGTGTTGTCACCAGCTCTGGAAATAGCTTTGCCCACCGCCCTAGCTGTTTCTATATCCTGAGCTAGCATTGTTACAGGCACAATCTTCACTTCCCCATAGAGATATTGCAGCCAGGGTAGCTGCACTTCTATACTATGTTCATAGAGATGAGCCGTCCGATCCGTCTCAATTACCTCCCCCAAGATCTTGTGAGCAAACTCTTCATCTATTCTTACCTCGCCCAAAGGCGTCTCCCATGAGCCCCCCGTCCACACAGAAACTGGACAACCATAGCCAGTATGATTGGGGCCCAATATCACTGCCGTGTCAACTACCCCATCTTCAGCAAGTTCTTTATAGGCATGAGCGGCTACTGGTCCGGAGTAAGCATAGCCAGCATGAGGGGCAACCAGAGCCACAATTTCCCTTAAACCCGCCTCATTTACCTGTGGTAGAACTCCCGGGCCAAGCTCATGTTTATAACACCACTCAATTTGTTCTCTAAGCTCCTCGGGAATGCCAGCATAAAATGTGCCTGAAACAACAGGCTTTCTTGTCTTCATAGACCAACCTCAGAAAGCGCGTTCAATCCTTGTTTCCCTTCTGTTCCTCGGCAGTCTGTTGCTTCGCAGCACGGTCACGAAGCCAGCGGTGAATCTCATCCAGAGCTGGCGGAAAAATATTAAATACCTCTATATCAGCGGGAAATTGCAACTGGTGGCTCTCTGTAATAAACAGCAGGCCCGCTTCATTGCCTTTCAGTGTCTCGCTTATTTTCTTAACCATAAATTCATATCTCTTCTTTAAGGCCTCAACGTAAAATTCAGCGACCTTGCTTGTCACCTCCTGGCTTACAAAACCAAGCAAAATACATCTCTCCCAATCCACAGCCTCGTCGAATAGTTCCTTATTCTCAATCGCCTCAAACACAGCGTCCTCATCACACTTACCTCTAGTAATTCGATAGCCATCTGGGTTTATTTTCTCCATGACTTTCATGCCATTTTCACTAGGTTGGGAAATTGATTCGTGATAAACATGCTCTATTTTCCCAATTTTAGCTTCTAGATTAACTAGCTGTTCCGCCACCTGTTGCCAGTAACAGGCAACCTTTTCCTTAAATTCAGGTGGAGCATTCTTATTGGCATACATAGGAGGGATAAGATAAAGCTTTTTTCCCTGTTTAAAACGCTCCGCAGATGGCTTTTTTATTCTGCCTATTTGCTCTGCCATACTACTCACCGGTTTCCTTTTCTTCCTTACCCCAGTCTTGCATCATTTCCTTAATTCTCCTGGCAAGTCCCGGTTTATCCTTAAGGCGTTGTGCGAATACAGGGCAGCTTTGCAGAATCATATTCTGGCTCATAGATGCTATATTCCCCAGAATGTCCTCCATCTGGTTTCTGGCTGGTTCAGGAAGATTCACTCCCTGCATCATTAGCCTGAACTGTGCAATATCCTCATCGTTGACCTGCATTGGAGTCACACAGTTCTTATACCAGGGGCATTCCTTACACCTGATAAGTGCCGCAGCTTCATCTAGTATATCGCCCATTTTTTCTCCCTTCCTTTATAAAACCAATTTTAACAGCTTTTTATGATAAAGGGTATATTTTTAGCTTTCATCAAATGGGCGCCGAATTGGATTCGCGCAGGAAACGACAGGCGTAAACCGTGATATTACCTCATCCAGACTTTCCACTCCTTTGGTACAGGCAAGCAACTGGTTTCCTTTCCTCAGCATGATGTGCGCACGGCCTCGCAGACAGTAATTGAAAGACTGAGCCGGGTTATAGCCACCGGCATCGAGGAAAGCTAACACATCCCCCTCTCGGACTTCAGGCAAGGGTCTCAACTTGTTGTAAGTAAAGGTATCGCCGGTTTCGCAGACATTACCATCCACAGCGTACTCTTTGATAGGCCCATCGGGGTGGGAGACGTTGACGAACTCACTCCAGCTACGGTCCAATCTAATTGACGGGAAACTACCCATCCCCGAATCCACAAACACATGCTCTACCCCATATTTCTTCTCTACGGTGTTTACTGTGGTGAGAAAAACGCCCGCATCCGATACCAGGCTATTACCTGGCTCCAGTATGAGAAGCTCC
>JAGMDB010000079.1 GCA_023128875.1 Dehalococcoidia bacterium
AAATGATTAAGACGATTGCAATCTGCAAATCTCAAGTTTTCCCCAAGGTAATAAAATACACTGATGTTCGTAGCTATGTTTTCACGCTTATCTTTGTCTCGCTGGCTACAGCTACACCTTGGGTTCTTCACCAATTCCACTTAGCTGGCCCGATTTTTCTACCTATGCACTTCTTCGTATTAGTAGCTGGATTGTTGTTTGGTTGGAGAGCAGGGCTAATAGTCGGGTTATCCACTCCTATAA
The DNA here is from genome assembly GCA_023128875.1 of Dehalococcoidia bacterium. Classification (GTDB taxonomy): domain Bacteria; phylum Chloroflexota; class Dehalococcoidia; order GIF9; family AB-539-J10; genus JAGMDB01. The sequence goes on from JAGMDB010000079.1 coordinate 244, forward strand.
TTAGCTTTGCTATATCAGGTATGCCAGCCGTGGTGCTCTTACCCCAGATAATAGCAGAGATTTCAGTCTATGGATTATTCGCCGGAATTCTACGCGAGAAATTCAATCTGCGAGTGCTATGGTCATTGGCTGGAGCAATGATAGGTGGGCGTTTGACATTGCTTTCAGCGATATCAATAACATACCTCATAGAAGGAGCAGCTTATGCCCCTCTCAGCGTTTATGCCGGAATAGTTGGAGAAGCAAATCCTCTCGCCGTTTTCTGGTCGACTGTCGCACTAAGTTGGCCCGGAATTGTTATCCAATTGATATCTATACCACTAGTCGTTAAGCTTCTAGGGGACAATTATGGCTAAAAAGAGTCGGGAGCCGACTGGCCTTGGATGAAGTAAGTTTATTTAATCAGTTTTTAGTAAGTAATAATACCCTTTGGGTATACAATGGGGATAGATTATTGTTTACATCCAGTAGACGTGGTTTACAGCCGCTACTGGAGTACATCAATAAACCTGTGCCTTTTCAAGATGAGATTAAGATATTTGATAAGATAATAGGCAATGCTGCCGCTTTATTGGCAGTCAAAGCTGGCTGCAAGAAAATCTATAGCCCCTTAGGCAGTGAACTCGCGATTAAGACCCTGTGCTATTATAACATTCAACACCATATTGATAGTATCACGCCATATATTCAAAACCATGAAAGGGAAGATATGTGTCCCATGGAAAAGTTATCCATCAATAAAGATCCTGAGGAATTCTACGAGGCAGCAAGGCTTCTACTTCGCCACACTGCAGAAGGAGTCTAATATGGGAATCATGATACATAGATTACGGACCAGAATTCCCCTGGCAACTGGAAGGTATGTGAGCATACTATGGATTCTAGAGTATTTTGGTACGGAAGGCGCTCCTTCTTAGAGCGCCTTCGTAGGCTTACAATGACTGGGGTCTTAAGCGCCTTCCGCAGAGTAAGAAAGTCAACGGCACATCATGGAGGAAATAAGCGTTGAATTTCACTGATAAGCTACTTAATACTAGCCGAAAAAACAAAAGCCTCCTCTGTATCGGGCTCGATCCCAATCCAGACTTTATGCCCAAAGTAGACATTCTAGAATTTAACACGGCTATCATTGATGCCACCAGCGATTTAGTATGTGCCTACAAACCTAATTTGGCTTTCTATGAAGCTTTGGGAATCGAAGGGCTTACCATTCTACAGAAGACTATCAAACACATACCCGCTCGTATTCCCATAATCGGGGATGCCAAGCGTGGCGACATAGGTAATACTGCTAAAGCTTATGCCAGGGCTCTTTTCTCCACCTTCGCCTTCGATGCTGCCACAGTCAACCCTTATCTGGGCTTCGACTCCATAGAGCCTTTCATTAGCTACCAAGATAAAGGAATATTTGTCTTATGCCGAACATCAAACCCCAGCGCTATAGATTTCCAAAACCTCCGTTGCCCTACTGGCCTCCCACTCTACGAAATGGTGGCTAATAAAGCCAAAGAGTGGAATGTCTACGGCAACATTGGCTTGGTAGTTGGGTCCACTTATCCTGAGGAATTAAAAAAAATCCGCTCAATCTGCCCTGAGATGTGCTTGCTCATCCCAGGCATTGGTATACAAGGTGGTGATTTAACTTTAGCAGTTGGGTATGGAGTAGATGCCCAGGGGAAGAATGCAATCATCAATGTATCGAGACGAATTCTTTATGCCTCACGAGAACGAGATTTCGCTCAAGCAGCCAGGAATACCGCTGAGAGCATACGCAACCAAATCAACTCTTGTCTAAAAGCAAAGTGATATGTTTGTTTTGTCCACCTCTCCTTTTTCTCTCCCTTGAGGGGAGAGGTTAGGTGAAGGATTCTTCCCCTTCACTTCGTTCAGGGTTGGAATGGGAGAGGGTTGTTAAAGACAAAATGACCGTGGATATAAAAACCGGCGACATAGTTCGCCTGCGCAAAGTACACCCCTGTGGCAACTATGACTGGGAAGTAGTAAGGGTAGGCGCCGACATTGGCATTAAATGCCTTAAATGTCAACGGAGGGTTCTCCTGGAAAGAAATGTCTTCGAAAGAAGGTTAAAAACAATTGTTCCCAAAAATAATTAGCCTTCCGCAGAGAAAGGAGGGTAAAACAAGCTAAAGGCTCCTGAAACTATGGCTCGCTGCATTTTTCACATTGATTTGGATGCTTTCTTCGTTTCTG
>JAGMDB010000008.1 GCA_023128875.1 Dehalococcoidia bacterium
TCCTGAAGACTTCCTTGATCGCTTCGACAGGCTTCCCAGCGGTCATCAGGTAGTGTTTCCCTATGACTCTCTTGCCAGATTCATCAACTATCACCGCCTTGGTGCTAGTAGAGCCAATATCAACCCCGAGGTAGCCACTGCACTCTCTCTCTATACTCTGAACTGGCTTGCTATCCTGGGCGGCAACAACTTCGAGCCTCGGCATTTCAAAATAGTGCTGACGGTCATCTGTTTCTGACAGTACAACCCCCCGTGAAGTCTTTTCTCTTGAAAGTAAAGCCGCGCCTAGAGACTCGCTATGAAGGTGGTTCTCAGGGACGATTACCTGTACTTGATGTTTGTTCCTCGCAGAAATCACATCATTGAGAGCCCTTACTACGGCACCATTGGCAGCAACGCCACCAACAAAGTACACAGGCTCCTCAAAAATCCCCTTCTTAATGGAGGCAACCATTCGGGCAACGCTTTCGCAAAGCGCATAAAGCATGGCATCAACCGCGACTCCTTTCTGCTGCAGATGGATAAGGTCAGTTTTGGCAAAGACACTGCATCTGGCAGCTATCCTGGGAGGGCTGCCCTGGCATTGCAGGGCCAGGCTGGCAAAGTCCGCCATGCTGATGTCAAGCCTGTATGCCTGCTGCTCAAGGAACCTTCCGGTGCCCGCAGCACAAAGAGGGTTAGATGCCACCTTCCAGGGTTTTTTCAAGCCGTCTTCCAGCGCTATTACAAGGGTGGTCTGTCCCCCAATTTGTACGATAGTCTTCGCATCGGGGTGGAAATGAAGCAGTCCAGAAGCAATCGCCAGCGGGCTGCTATACTCTGCCCATTCGAGCTCTTTGGGGATCGCACCCTTACCAGAACCCGATACGCCAGCGGCGACAATCTGGGCAAGATTGAACTCAGTGCCTAATCTGGCGATGAGTGAAGAGACCGCTACTCTCGGGCCAGTGCTTATCTTCTCGGCATGAAGCTGAATAATCTTTCCGCCTTCGTCGATAAGCGAAAGCTTAACATTGACAGAGCCGATATCTACGCCCAGAAAGTAACGCATTTGCAAGGCAAGTAATTCTACCAAGAAATGGGCTTTCCTGAAAGACGACGACTGGAAACCTCCACGTTCACTTCTGAGGGCTTTGGAGTCGATTAACAGAAAGACAATGATTGATAAGAACCCCCAAATGGAGGCAGACCTCATAGTGTCCGGGGCCTATCACAAGTATGCAAGTCGCTGGATTGCTCAGATAGTTGCCGCTACGAGAGAAGGAGATGTAGAATGGGAAACCCTGAAATCAGTCAAAAATCTGACAGAGGAGAATTGGGAAAAGGCTTTACACGACCACTACAGCCTGTTCGGAGTGATACAAGAAGTTATCTTGCACCTGCTAATGGATGGGCTGGAAGACCATGAGCAACTCTTTATAAAAAATTGCTGGAAATTACCAAAGTGGAGGAGACCACGATGGCTGAAAGAAATGGAGAAGGACAGCGAGTTCAAGCACAGGTAGGCTCGCTACTCTTCAGCAAGAGGTATTCTGAGTAGCTAAGCTACTTTTGGGGAATAGTGTCTTGGGCAGGCCTAATGGCTAAAATCGTCGGGATGGCGAAGATACACAGGATTGCAAAAAGAGTAAAGGCTAGATGGTAGCTTCCGCGAACATCGTAGATCCAACCAGCAAAAAGCGGGGCGATAACCCCGGAAATTGTCCACCCCACAGCATATAAGCCCCGGAGCGAGGCAAAAGTCTTTGTGCCAAAGTAATCCGCCTGGATTGCTGGCAATAGCGGGAACGTCGCGCCGTACCCCGGTCCATAGGTCAGGAGGAAGGGAATAATCATCCAGGGGCTGCGAATATTAGCAAAGATAAACATACCTACGGTTTGCAAGGCGCATGTCATCGCCAGCAAACGCCTTTTGTCGTAGATATCGCCAAGCCAGGCAAAGCCCAACCTGCCAATCAGGCTGCTGGTAGTAATACCCAGCATGGTAAGAGCAGCCAATTTTTCTGATATGCCCAGGCTAATAAGATAGGGCATTTCGTGCACTGTCATAGCGCTCAGGAAAAAGGAGGTAAATAGATTGAACAGCAGCAACAGCCAGAAAGTCCGCGTTCTCAGAGCTTGTCTCACGCTAAGCTCTTTTTCCGCTGCCATATCACGCCCCAGCTCAATTCCACCACTGTCCTGGGATAGAGATGCTCTGTCTCCAGGCTTATCGCCGTCTGGCAAATAACCATATTGTTCAGGCCGGTGTCTGATCAGCAACGACAGTGGAGGGCCAATTGTTAACGTGGCTATTCCCATAATAACCATGGTAACCCGCCAATCATAAGTGCGAATTAGAAAAGCAAGAATTGGCGCCATTACACCGGAGAGGCCATATCCTGCGGAAAGGATTCCCATGGCAAGAGAGCGGCGCCGTTTGAACCAATTGGCTACAGCCGCATATTCAGCGAGGCCAAGAGCAGCACTAGCGCCTAACGCCATTAGAAGAAATGTGCCATAGAAAGAATACAGAGAATCGATGCGGCTCATCAAGATGAGACTAACTCCTATGACTAACATGCC
>JAGMDB010000080.1 GCA_023128875.1 Dehalococcoidia bacterium
ACCTGTATGCCTGAGATAGTAGCTCAGAATATTATGGCATCGACCAAAGAAGCCATTCCTGTGTTAGCTGTGGCTTGCGACGAACAAATGGGGAGACAGGGGATGTTGACCAGGATTGAGGCGTTTGTGGACCTGCTTGAGTTCAGAAGAAGGAAGCGGGATGGACGAAAAGTTTTCAGCGTTGGATAAATGCATCAAGAGTAAGGAAATGATAATATTCCTTATTATTATGACGGTTGCTTCGATTCTGTTTCACCCCATTTTGAATCTGAAGCGGAAAAGTGTTGTAGAATTACAGGAAGGTATTAAAGCCCGTAATCGTGGTAGATTTGAAAACTCCAGCGAAATACCCTTTAATGATATAAGGTGAAAGTGAAGTGAAGGCTTATCTGGGCGTCGATGTTGGTTCAGTTACTACCAAGTTGGTTTTACTTGATGGGAGTAACGAGCTCTTGACCTCCATCTACTTGCAAACTCGAGGTAATCCAGTCGATATGATAAAACGAGGTCTGGAAACGATAAGGAAGCAAATGCCACTTGAGGCTGAAATTTGCGGCGTGGCTACTACGGGGAGTGGCAGGGCGTTAGCCGGGGTTATGATTGGTGCAGATTTAGTGAAAAATGAGATCACCGCTCATGCTGTCGCTACTATGTCATGTGTGCCTGATGTGCAAACTATTTTTGAGATTGGGGGGCAGGATAGCAAAATTATCATAATTCGCGATGGAGTGGTAACTGATTTTGGTATGAACTCAGTGTGTGCTGCGGGCACGGGCAGCTTCTTGGAGCATCAAGCTGAGCGCTTGAATATAAGAATCGAGGATTTTGGAGGCCACGCTTTGAAAAGTGAGAACCCAGCACGTATTGCTGGACGCTGCACTGTTTTCGCTGAATCAGATATGGTCCATAAACAGCAGATGGGCTATCCCCTTAATGATATTATCTATGGTCTGTGCCAGGCCCTGGTGCGCAATTATTTGAACAATGTTGCCTTGGGTAAGGAAATTCAGCCCAAAATGGCGTTCCAGGGTGGAGTTGCTTTTAATAAAGGAATAATCAGGGCATTCAATGAGACTTTCCGTACAGAGGTTTACGTTCCTCCCTACAGTGAGCTTATGGGAGCTATTGGAGCTGCCATGTTGGTGCGCCACGAAATGGGCAGCAATGGCCACAGAACAAAATTCAAAGGATTTAGCGTTAGCCAGACAGAATTCAAGGTGTCTTCTTTTATGTGTAAAGCTTGCCCCAACCTTTGCGAAATCTCTCAAATTTCTGCCAATGGCAAGGTCCTGTCTAGATGGGGAGGGCGTTGTGACAAGTGGGAAAGAGCAGAAGTTAAATGAGAAGCAGTTATCAGATAATTATCATTGGAGGGGGACCCGCTGGGCTTACCGCTGGTTTATATTGTGCCCGATCAGGACTTGACACCTTGCTTATTGAGAAGGGAGTAATAGGTGGGCAGATAACCTACGCTGAGCGTGTAGAGAATTACCCTGGTTTCCCCCAGGGGATTTCTGGTATCGAATTGGGGCAGCTTATGCACCAACAAGCCACTCATTACGAGTTGCAGACTCTGCTGGCGGAGACCACTGGATTAGCCCCTCAGCAGAGGCGAAATCTGGTAGAAACCAGTGAAGGTGATTTCACGGCTGGTGCGGTAGTAATCGCTTCTGGTTCTCAGTTTCGCAAGTTGAAAGTGCCTGGAGAGGAGGAGTTCTTGGGCAAAGGTGTTTCCTATTGCGCTACCTGTGATGGCCCTTTCTTTCGTGATAAAGCGGTAGCTGTGATAGGAGGTGGAGATACTGCTCTCACCGAGGCTCTTTACCTGAGTAAGTTTGCCTCTTCAGTCAAGGTCGTCCATCGACGCAATGAACTTCGAGCCGGGAATATGCTTCAACAAAGGGCCAGGGTGGAGCCAAAGATGGAATTTGTTTGGGATGCGGTAGTGGTCCAGATAGAAGGTGACGGAGCTGTCAATCGACTCAGGTTGAAAAGCACAAAGGATGATACAATATCAGCATTACCAGTGGCAGGCGTTTTTGTCGCTATTGGTTTGGATCCTAATACCAGCTATCTGCAAGGGGTTGTGCCTTTAGATAAAGGGGGTTATATAGTCACTAATGGAATAATGGAAACGGGGATACCGGGGATATTTGCTGCTGGAGATGTTCGCCATAATTCAGTCAGGCAAGCGATAGTTGCTGCCGGGGATGGGGCTACTGCTGCTGTATCAGCAGAAAAGTTTCTAAGCTCGCCCTGAGCGCTAGCGAAGGGTGCACGGGTTCCTCGGCTGCGGCAAGAATGATAATAGGGGAAGAGAATGAAAGTTATTTTCTTAAAGGATGTTAATGGAAAAGGGAAAACCAGGGAAATAAAGGAGGTGCCAACAGGCTATGCCAGGAATTTCCTTTTACCTCGGGGTTTGGCTTTGAGGGCTACGCCAGAGGCTATGAAACAGGTGGAATTGGAGCTGCGTCGTGGAGAAGCTCAGGAAGTTCTGGATGAGGCCAGGTTGGTTAAGCTAGCGGAACAAATTGAAGGACGGGAAATTTGTCTTGAGGCTCGGGGGGGTGGTGGGGATCGCCTATTTGGCTCTATTACTGCTGCGGAGATAGCCGAGGAGTTAAGTCGAGTTATAGATTCCTCCATTGACAAGAGAAAAATAGACCTGGACAAACCTTTACGACAAGTAGGCAGCCACGAGGTGACTATTAAATTAGCTAAGGATTTAAGACCGCGGATTAAAGTAGTCATTGAGAAGAAGGTTTAAATATGGCCCAGGAGAAATTGCCACCCCAGGATATTGAAGCAGAAGGAGCTGTAATTGCCTCCTTGATTATTGATTCCGACTCTATCTTGAAGGTAGTTAGCTTTCTGAAAGCCGAGGACTTCTCCTCGGAGATAAATCAATGGATTTACCAAGCTTGCCTCTCTCTTTATGAGCGTAACGAAGCTATAAATCAGATTACTGTAGCCCATGAACTGATGCGCCAGGGCAGGCTGGAGCAGATTGGTGGCGCTGCCTATCTAAGCCATCTAATATCTATTGTACCCACATCCTTACATATCGAACATTACGCGCAGATAGTATCTAACATGGCAGTGATGAGGCGATTAATCGTTGCTGCAGGGCAGATTGCTGCTGTGGGCTATGAAGCTGGCCCGGATATTGAAGCTAGCCTTAGCAAATCTGAGGATATACTTTTTCGAGTGCGGATGAGGCAGGGCTTTCAGGATCTCGTTCCAATTCGTGATGTTCTGGGCCAATACTTCGAGGAGGCTGGACAGGCTGCTATATCTCAGGAAGGGGAGAAGCCTTACGTTCTAAGTGGTTTTACGGGTTTAGATGATTTGCTGGGCGGGTTACAGAGGTCTGACCTGATTGTTTTGGCTGCCAGACCTAGTTATGGTAAAAGCAGCCTGGCTCTGAATATTGCCAGGAATGTTGCTGTTGACCAGAAGGCCTGTGTTGCTCTATTTAGCCTGGAGATGTCGCGTGAATCGGTGGTTCAGCGCCTTCTGGCTAGTGAAGCAGGGGTAGAGTCTAAGTTTGTCCGACGGGGACGTTTTAGCGAGAGAGATGAAGTGAAGATTATGGAGGCCAGCGGCGTATTGTCCGAAACACCGTTTTATATTGATGATTCACCTGGCCTCCGAACCGTCGATATGAGGAGCAAAGCGCGACGCCTTCATTTTGAGCGCAGAATTGATTTAATAATCACTGATTATATACAGCTAATACAGGGTGAGGGTAGGAATGAGATGCGTGTCCAGGAGCTCAGTCGTATAACCCGTTCGCTGAAGATGCTGGCTAGAGAATTGAATGTGCCTGTACTGGCTATATCTCAACTTAGCCGGGCTGTAGAATGGCGACCTTCTCATGTGCCTCAACTTGCTGATTTGCGTGAAAGCGGTACCATTGAGCAGGATGCTGATGTCGTCCTTTTTATCTATAGAGATGATATGAATTTTACTGCGGAAGAGTGGAGTAAAGAACATGATATTGAGAAGGAACCATATCCACGTGGCATTGCTGATATAATCATAGCTAAGCACCGCAACGGCCCTTTGGGGCGAGCCAAGCTGCGCTTCTTGGGTAGGGTGGTTAAATTTCAAAACATGGAAGCCGAGCTAATCTCAGCTTCCTGAGTAATGCCATTCCGACGATGACCAGGGGTCTCAGAAAATGGTGAACAAAGAAAGATCTGATTTCACCCCTTTACCTGATTTTCTTTTCACTCAGGTGATGCCTCAAATTCGTGATATAGCTGAGCTCAAAGCGACAATCTGTGTCTTCTATTTGCTCCATCATAAGCGGCGCTATCCTCCTTTTGTTACTTATGGGGAACTACTGCCTAGTAGCACAGCAATGCTTGGAATGGAGAGGGGGGCGCTTCAACATGCTTTGGAGTTGGCGGTAAAGCACGGCAGCATCTTACAGCTAAATTTGGACGTAGATGGTAAATGGCAGGATGTTTACTTCGCCAATATGGAGTCTGAGCGGGAAGCTATTGATAAAATCAAGAGTGGGGAACTTTCCATTAAAGAAGCGGTGCCGGAGGAAGGGGAGATAGGCCAGGCGATACAATCACCGAGTATTTTCACCATTTATGAGCAGAATATAGGTATACTCACGCCGATGATTGTTGAGGAACTGAAGGAAGCAGCAAAGCTTTATCCAGCGCAATGGATTGATGAGGCTTTTAAGGAAGCGGTCAGGATGAATAAACGTAGCTGGAAATATATCGCCCGTATTCTCGAACGATGGTCCAGCGAGGGCAGGGATAGTGGAGCACGTAGGCAAGATATTGAAAAGGGTAACTCCGACAAATACATCAAAGGCAAGTACGGACACCTGGTCAAAAGATAGAGCCGCCGAAAATTCAGCG
>JAGMDB010000081.1 GCA_023128875.1 Dehalococcoidia bacterium
TAATGCTTTGAAATAAAGATTACACAGAATAGCGCCTTGGTTCGATAAACCTCGTCAAGCTTGTCATAAAGGTTTGCTCCCCATAGACCAATTCGCTCGTACTTATCGTAGAACACTCTTAACCCATTTGAGGATAAAATTTTGCAGTATTGCTGGATCGTTTCCCAATCTTCGCCGGCGAAGGAGACAGCGATATCAAAATCATAGCGTGACAAGCGCGGCGTTTGGGGGATGCTAACTTTATTTACTCTCGTTTGTCCTTTGCCAACTGTTGGTCTTTCGATAACACCTATTCCTTTGCAGGCAGGACAAATCTCCTGTCCTCCGAGGCTGATCAGGAGGGTAGACTGTACCCTCCCACTACCCCTACAAAATTTGCAAGTAGTTAGCTTCTCAGAAGGTATGGCTATTTCAAACTCGCCTGCCCCTTTACATGCCGGGCACACGCTACCAGTACTAGAAAAGTCAAATAGCGCCCCGGCGACGCGCCCTGAGCCCTTACAAATTTTACACTTGATAATCATCCAGCCTTAAACTCTGTAGCTGTTAACACTTTTTCGCCTAACATCAGTATATACGAAATTCATTTTCTGGTCAGCCATTTTCAAAACTGCAACGCTACTAGTGCGAACGCTGTTGTGTAATATAGCTAAACGGGAGACGGCTAGCTCGGAACAGAGGATGGGCAATAACAGTAAGCCACTGGCGGTTGAGTTCGGCAAAATTGGATACCTCTTTTTTATCTGCTATTCTATGATATATTAGCAACAAAACTACATATTACAAACATCTTTTTTGCTCATTCGCTTTATATCAAGGTGGTCTCTTATCTCCTGCAAAAATGGTGACATTGCTTCCTCGCGCAAACGGCGGTGCTCATTAAAGTCAAACATCTCGTAGAACGTCAAAATGACATCTTGTCTTGCTCTCGTTAATGCCACATAAAGAACCCGCCGCTCTTCGTGCACATCCCTATTAGGCATGGGCATGTATTTGGAGTTCATCCATGTAACAAAGACATACTCCGACTCTAGTCCCTTGGCGCGGTGTAAGGTGGTGACTAACACTTTGTCATCCTCCGGCATATCGCTCTCGGACTCTGTTTCTAACAGCCCAAATTTCTCGTATATAGAGCGAATAACGAAATCAATGGCAACAGACTCTCTAGTAGCTCCGTCAATTCTTTGCATCATTTCCGAGAGAACTTGTTCTTGTATTGACAAGTTGGGAAATTCCGCAAGCACTCGGCAGAAGTTCACAAAGTCATCTTTGGTATCTCTCAGGCGAGAGAGGGCATCATAGATCCCACGAATTCTTTGGTCAGCGAGCTTAGCACAATAGGAGTACAAGGACTCACCCTTTTGCATAGCCTCACATCGGATATTAGCGACTTCCCGTTTCCTCAGGCCAGTAAGGGAGAGCCATTGTCTTAAGGCTAAACTATCTTCTGAATGCAACATCCTGAGAACTAAGAGCAAACTCCAGTACTCATCGGGAATGGACTCCCTCTTTTGCTGCTTGGTCGGGATTCCGAATCGATTCTGTAAATCTGTCGCGATTAGTTTTACGAAAGTAGCCCCAGGGCAAAGAACTATGAAATCCTTGTATGATAACGGCTGACCTTCTTGGTTCTGCCCGTTGGATTTAAGGTCCATAATTATCTTCCCAACAGCGCGCATTTGGACATCAATGTTTGTACATTGGAGAGTGTGAATTCTCCTCCCATCGTCTGGGCGAGGATTGAGTTTTCCGACGTATTCTTCATTCGCGATCAAAGCTCGCGCTGCATTTTGGACATGGGCCAGAAGGCGATGGCAGTCCAAAAATGAAACATGCTCCCACTCAGGCGAGTCCCAAAGTGCTCGGATGCCCTCATAGTTGGCGTGGCGGAAGCCATAGATACTTTGCGCGTCATCTCCGACTACTACAACTTGCGAGCTAGGGTGAGAGGCAGCCGCCAACTGGACAAGCTGTTGGTCATTCGGATCCAAGTCCTGATACTCATCGACTTGGAGGTAGAGAGGGGGAACATCTGCGAAATCTTGGAGAATTATGCGGGCAGACACCACCAAGCCCTCAATGTCGAACGTGTTGTAGAAACGTAGCAAAGACTCAAAGTGTTGCAGGATTCGGATGCGTTCCGAAGAAGTTGCAGGAAAATTTACAGGCCATCTGTTTGTCGAACGGAAGCACCGAATGCCCTTGCGAACTGACTTGGTATCCAATTGCAGACCAAGATCAGAGATGAGTTCGTCCAAAACTAGAGCTGTCTCACCTTTGTCTTCTATCAGCACAGAGAAATCAGAACTCCGTCCAATCCTAGCTGCGTAACGGTGGACAAGACGCTTAGCATATGTGTGCAAAGTGCTGGTTCTGGGGAATACAAACGCGGTTTCTTCAAGTACCGACACATCCAGGACGCATTCTATTCTTCGCCGAGTGTCACGTCTACTCGTTCTGGTAAATGTAACGAACGAGACCTCTCTATTCCAATCCTCCATGAGCAAGCCGATCATCCGCTCAACGAGTGTGCGAGTTTTGCCAGTCCCCGGTCCAGCAACAACGACGAGAGGTCGGCCCCGGTGTTCTATCACAGTCCGCTGTTCTTGACTAGGAAAAGACATGATTAAAATCCCTCTAGGCTGCTGCGATTTTTGCCTACCTTAAGTATATACGAAATTTGTTTTATGTCAAGTAATCTACTGCAACAGGCACTGAATTCCCTAACTACCCAAAGCCGTTAGACTTTATACAACTTTCCACGCCAAAACTGCAATGCTGTTAGGGCAAACGGTGTTGTATAATATCCCTACGGTAGGAGATGTCTAGCTCGGGACAGAGGACGGGGATTGCTAATTTGCCTTTGCATTATGGCAAGGACAGACTTGGCACAGGTTGCTCTAGCAAAAAATAGTGTAGTCACCATGAACCCTATCCAGAAGAAGCTGAAGGGTGTAACACCTTCGCTTGAAGACTAGATTATCAGGAAAACAAAGAAATAATTTATCGCAAGCTAAGTTCCTGACTTAGTCCATTAAGCACAGCTATAAACTGATTGAGCAAGTCCCTACCGATAAGAGCATAGTCCTCACTCCAGCCTAGAATGCGGTAAATTTTAGACTCTGAAATGCCTTCTATTTCCAAAGCTGCAGAATAAACAGTGGCTTCGATAACACGTTTGCCAAAGCCAGAGACCGGCGTGGAATCAACGCGTCGTAGCTTTAACTGAGCTATTATTCGCTCAGGGATGACTGTAATAGCTGCCCCTGAATCTATAAGAGCCGTAGATGAAGTAGAGACCTTGGAAAGCGGCGCTGAGATTGAAACTTCAATAACAGGTGCAGGTGGATTAAAATTCCTACTGTATTTATATTCCATAGCTATCCTTTCTTAACTTGAGGCGTTGGAATATGCAAGATTGTTCCTTTTCTTTCCACCTTAGGCATGTATATATCTTTATAACCATAACGGCTGTAAACCCTCTCAGCTAATAAGGAGAAGTCGTCATCCGCATCAATGACTTCTCTATTCAATATAGCTATGTACTTCCCTTCGTATTTGGCAAGTAATTTGTTATGGTTAGATTCAAAGAACGCTCTAGCTTTTGGGAATCCGTTAACTTCCCGAGGCCGTTTTACCTCCACCTGCCGGGCTGCACCTCCCCGCTTTCTAGCTTGCCATAGAATCAACCCTACCGTGGAGGCAAAGGCTGGGTCACGGAGGATATCAGTAACACCATAAATATTGACACTCAGTTGTCCCTTCCGTACCAGCATATGCAATACTGAGTGTCCCAGGTCGACAAGTCCAGTGAGATTAGCTGTGCCGCCAATAAGTACCAAACCAGAGGGGACTAAGGAGTGATAGTCGGTGGTGGGCATTTCTAAAAGTATCAGATCTAACAATTCCTCCATCCGCGATCGGATGATTCGGCATAGAGTACGATGAGACACGCTGTGCCCGTTTTCCTCTACCTGGATCGTCTCTCCTAGCTCCAAGTCCGGTGTCACATTCCCATATTTCTTTTTCATTTCGTCAGCTATCTTGAAAGGCAGATCCAAGCCTATGGAGATATCGCTGGTTACTTGGTAACCGCCTACCGGGAGAATGGAAGTGTGATAGATGCTGCCATTTTTAAATATCGCTATGTCCGTGGTACCACCCCCGATGTCCGCCAGAATAACACCCGTCTCTCTTTCCTCCGGAGTCAATACTGCTTCTCCACTAGCCAGAGGCTCAAGGATGAGGTCTTCAACATCAACACCGACACTGCGGACGCACTTAGCCAAGTTTTGTATCGAAGTTACTGAAGCAGTGATGATGTGAGTCTCCACATCCAATCTGGTTCCGTGCATGCCCACTGGCTGTTTTATCATTTCTTGTCCATCTAGAGCATAGAAGCGTGGAATGGCATGCAGTACCTGTTTACCCTCAGGAACACAAACACTACGAGCCGCTGACAATACTCGCTTAAGATCCTGAGGACGAACTAAACGGTCACCATGCGAGATAGCGACTACGCCACGATTGTTGAAACTGCTCATATGTCTACCAGGAACCCCTACATAAGCAGAATCTATACGTATGCCACTAGCCCTTTGGGCTTCCCTCACTGAGGCAGCAATGGATTGTTTGGCTTCATCCATATTGACTACGATGCCTTTATGCAATCCACGGCTGGGAACAACTCCTACTCCTAAAACTTCAATATTGCTTTCGGATCTAACATTAGCTGTGATGGTGGCTATTTTAGTGGTTCCTACATCGATAGCTGAAATGTTTTTTCTCTTTGCCATTTTTGCGCCTCCTCTACACCGGGCACATGAATATAGTATATACGAAATTCTTTTTTGAGTCAGCCATCGTCAAAACTGTAATGCCGTTAGGGTAAACGCTGGTGTATAATATCCCTGGAACAGGAGA
>JAGMDB010000082.1 GCA_023128875.1 Dehalococcoidia bacterium
TGCTTGTTTATTGGGTGGCTACAAACTTGGTTGCTCGCTGGATGGGTCTTGACCTGCCTTCGCCTTCTCAGGAAAGCCAGCTTCGACAAGGCCAATGAAACCTTCCACCAGATGGGGGTCAAACTGCTTACCAGCGCCTTGCCTAAGCTGTTTTATCACTTTGTCATCGCAGAAGGCATCACGATAAGGGCGAGCAGAAGTCATGGCAGCGAAGGCGTCAGCTATAGCCAGAATGCGAGCATCCAAAGGAATAGTCTCGCCTTTAAGCCCCTCAGGGTAGCCAGTGCCATCCCACCTCTCATGGTGGTATAAAACGGCGGGTAAACAAGAAACTAAACTAGGCACATTACCAATAATGTTGGCCCCCAATTTGGGATGAGACTTAATTGCCTCCCATTCCTCAGTAGTAAGTTTTCCCTTCTTGCTCAGTATCTTATCAGGAATGCCAATTTTACCAATATCATGGAGCAAAGCAGTCGTGCTTACTCTAGATACCTCATCAGGTGACAAGCCGATCGCCTCAGCCAAAGCCACAGCATATGTGTTAACCTTCCTGGAATGACCATAAGTATAATGGTCTTTGGCATCCACTGCTGAGACCAAGGCATAAACAGCGCTTAAGCCGCCTCCTCTGGCGTTAGCCCCTGCCTCGATTGGTGGCTCAGATAAAATTTTAGCCGAGAGATAAGTTCGGTTGCCGCCGGTGCGCTTGGCATAATAAAGAGCAGTATCACTTGCAGTAATCACCTCACCGGACATCACTCCATCAGAAGGATAGCTAGCCAAACCAATGCTGCAAGTCATGGCGACTTCCTTAGCTTTCATTTCGCTGGCAATCTGCTCTCGAACTCTTTCAGCTACCACGTAAGCATCTTCGCTAATTGTCTGAGGCAAAATGACGATAAATTCATCACCACCATACCGGAAAGCCTGGTCAGCATTCCTGATAGAGCTCCTGATGATACTACCTATTTGGTCCAGAAGTTCATCGCCAGCAGGGTGTCCATATATATCGTTGTAGGTCTTAAAGTTATCGAGGTCGAGCATAAACAAGGAGAATACATTACCATAGCGGGAATGTCGGGCAATCTCTTCTTTAAGCCGCTCCTCAAAATGGCGACGGTTAAATAGCCCGGTGAGCTCATCAATGCGAGCCCTCTGCTCCGCCCTAGCATAGAGCTGGGAGTTCTCAATGGGCGTGGCAATCTGCAAAGCCAGGTGCTCCAGAAGTCGTATTTGCCCGGTGTTATAGGCATCAACTCGGCGACTGGCCACAATCAAGCTGCCGATACCCTCACCCCGGACAACCAGGGGCAGGTAAACAATAGAGCGAACTCCCCGCCTCAGATGATGCTCTCCGGTCCAGAATCTTTTATGCCGTGACAGATTAGCTTCATATAAACTCCTTTTCTCTTTAGCCACCCACTCAGTAGCTGTGCCCAAAAGCGGCATCCTCTCCCCTGCTTTCCACGCTGAACCCATAGTGCTAGTTAGAGCTAAGAAACGAAGCTCAGCTCCTTCAATCAAAGCAATTGTGGCCCAGTCAACATCAACTACCTCCTTTAGCTCTTGAGCAAAACCTTCAAATATCTCCTCGATGTTCATACTTGAGGTTATAACCATGGTTAAACGATTGACAAGGGTTAACTCTCTGTCCTGCTGTTCCAATTGCTCATGGAGATATTCTTTTTCCATACTTGCGGCCACATGGCCAGCAATGGACTCCATTAAATCAATCTCTTCAAGGCGATAAAGCTTTCCATTTCGCTTGTTGCCCACCGCTAAAATAGCCACAAGCTCACCCTTATTTATTAAAGGAACGAACATTTGTACTTTTGCCGATTGAATATCTTCCCTTTCCTCTTGCCACAGACCTTGGAATTCGGGGAGGATGCTGAGGTTCCTTTTAGGTAGTACTTGAGCCTCCCGCTTCAGCCAAGTTACGACAGGGCTATCATGCCTCACTTTCAACCTCGCTATAGGATTATCTTCCACAGGAGAATAGCTAAATCGGGCAGCAAAATCTCCGCTTCCAGCTTGGGGTAAAAGCAAACAGGCTCCGTGGCAATCAACCGATTGAGAAAGTAAGGACACAAGTTGGCTGCCAAACTGTTCCAGAGTGGGAACACTATGTATTTTGGCGATAAAGTCAGACAATCTGTGCCGGGGCTCAATTTTTTCACCGTAGAAGACTCGATCAAGTCTCTCCGAAATTGCGCTATGCACCCGATCCCAACAAACGGCAGCTACAGCTAATGTGCCCAACAGGGCAATAATAATGGTGGGAAAACTTAGCTCAAAGCCAAACGCTTTTAGGAACAAGAGAAGCCAGGCAAAAAAGGTAACAACGAGGAAGGCAGCCATGCCGCTGAAACTCAACGCCCCACGGAGAACAACTCTGACATCAAGCAACTTATGTCTTACCACAGCATAGGTTAAGATACCGGCATTGGTAAAATTGCCAACATGGGCAAAAGGATACCCCCTTCCAAAAGGAAAGAAAGTGCTCGAGGTAAGAGTAATCAAAATAGCAACACCCACGAATAAATAAACAATTTGGTTGCGCTCTGCTGGGTCAGCTGAAATCCCGCGCCTGCGAGCCAAAGAATATATGTCTCTGCCACCTAGGGCGAAGATGCCGGAAACTATGAGCATATAGCAACTACCATACTGAACATCGATGCCGCTAGCAGTAATATCCATACCCTGTGGAATATACCCCAGCGCTGCCAAGATAATAGCACTCACTGGCAAAACATAAGCCAACGGTATTCTGACACGTTGGGGCTGATAGAAAGAACGCAAAAAATAGTGGTATTGAACCCCCATCCATATGCCAATGCAGATGCCAACTTTTAACAGAAGGAGCTTATTTGGCATGAAGAAATCACTGCGGAAGAAAATATCAGTCAGGCTCCACAGCATGGCAGGAACCAAGAATAGGAGGAAAAGTTTTTGCCGCCTTTGCCAAGGACGATTACTAAGTAAAATGACAAG
>JAGMDB010000083.1 GCA_023128875.1 Dehalococcoidia bacterium
AGGGCCTCAATAGGTAGAACTCCCGCTTGTTCACTCGATTGCATAAACCCGAGAATGATTTTTAGAACAAGATAATCAGTGAAAGTGAAAAGTAAAGCTGAGCCGAGAACAGACAAATAAATCCAACGATTCGCCCCGACGGAAAATCCTTGGAACCTCAGCCGAAAGGTAGATGTAACAGCCACACTATCGAGAATATTCCGCCCTTTGAAACTCAACTGCTTTCCCCTTTTTTAGTCCTAGATATGTACTCAGAGAAAGATGCGGCTGGGAGCTTCCGCTTCTTGGAAATCATATCGCCCCATATTCTATCGGCCTCATCTAAACTTATGAGACCCGCTTTGTGAGCTTTGTGCATTATATCCGCTGTTGTCAGCAAGCTCTTGTTGTTTTGAATACAGAATGCTTTGACGTCGGACAGGTTATTACTCGCCAGAATACCATCGTGCTGTGTTAAATACGCCATGCAAGCAGCCTCTCCGCTTCCATATTTGCCTGTCTCCAAGAGTTTGCTTAACTGTAGCGCTTCGGGAGAATCGGCAAACATCGACACACCTTTTATGTGTCCATTCCTCACAGAAAGCTCTACCTTAGCTGCTAAGTGAGGTACTCTACTCAATTCTGCTAATACTTCCTCCAATATGACCATCCTCTTTGAGTACAGGCCCTCTAATACATCAAGCCGATTCACCCAAGCGAAACTCGATATGAAATCCGCATCGAGAATCAGAGGGGCCTCAGTCGACAATGTCTGCCTCCCTTGGTTCGGCTACCACGCCTTCCAGAAGATCTGCGTCTGCCAGAATCTCTTCATATCTCGATTCGGTTATTAGGTTCCTTTGTAGTGCTTCTTGCGTCCTTTCCGCGTAGTCTGAAATTATTGCTTTATCACGGGTTGGCTTATATAGCTCGGTATTCTTGCCTAATAATCTAGCTCCCTGGATGACATTAACACAATACCTATCGCTCTCTTCGCGTGTAATAAGCTTAAGATCCTCCAACCTCCAACACATCGCTTTTCTACTCACACCAAAGAATTGCTCCAGATGGATGACATCAGCCAGGGTAAGCTTTTTATCGAGTCTCTTGCGCAGTCGAAGCTGATTGAAGATAGCATCTTCTGGCATGAGTAAATACGTGGCGAACAGGTCAGCAACGTGTTCGCTATCCGGAGAGCGGTCGAACGACTCTGTTTTGCAGGCTCGACTGACGAGATTATCATCGTAGAGACAATGATAGATTTCATGACCAATGGTGAAGTTCTGATGACCCAAACTTTTGGAGGAATTTACTAAGATTACCTTCACTTTCTCCGTCTTGAGTGTCGCCCCGGAAATACTGCTCTCCAGAGGTCTCTTGATACAAGTTATGCCAAGAGAAATCACTGCTCTGTACATATCAAAGTGCTCAGTTGACTGTAGCCCAAGCCTTAAACGAGTATCAATTGCTAGTTGACGAGCTTTAATTTCTGACATGCATCATTCTCCAAGAAGACGGTACAAGCTATCTAGGTTAAGTGCCATCTTCTTCACTTGTGCGATAATCGGGAGGTCACTGTCACTCAAATCGGAAACTCGGAAAGCCATAGACACCTGAGGCCCCTCCTCTTTCACAGGCTCATCCACGAAATATGAGAATTTGTATCCATATAGATCTGCAAGTCTTCGTAACATCAACGTGTTTACTGGCCTGGCACCAGTCTCAATGTAGGAGATGATTTCTCTTTTGGTCCCTAGATACTTTGCAACCTGCTCCTGAGTGAAGCCGGTAGACTCCCTGATAGACCGCAAGCGCTTGCCAATAGTTTTATTATCCATAGCTTCTCCTTATTTGTTACATTTAGTGGAATCATTTTATGATAATTGTAACTAAACCGTTACGCCATGTCAACTCCTAGTTTTTGAATAAATAAGCGTAAAGTACCATTAAACAGGGTATCTAGTTACACAATGAATTGACAAAACACCGTTTTGTCTCCCTGATACCTAAGACAGGCAGTATAGTACTAATCGAACTAAGCGCTACAATGTGCAGTGGTCCAGATAAGTGGCTTCATGTTTTCTCATGGTTCATATTTGTTGCTCAGAGGCATTCACTGTAGCGGTTGATAGACTCTTTGGTTAGTATTAAAATATTGAGCAATGGGGGTGGTGCATCAGCGAATTCTTAAGAAGGAGGAAAGGTCTATGGTAAGAAGGATTCTACTAATGAAATTGACAGACCAAGGGATCAAGGACATCAAGAACGCTCCACGGCGGATTGAACAAGCAATCAAAACCTATGAAAAGATGGGCGGAAAGATGATAGGCTTCTACGCAGTTACGGGAGAATATGACTATATAGCCATCGGTGAATCTCCCAGTGAGGAAGTAGTCATGGCCTTCGTTATGGGGCTAAGCGCAGTTGGGAGCGTAAGGGCAACAACAATCACGGCATTCACAAAAGAAGAATTTGCCGGGATGGTTAAGAAGCTACCCTAACCTTGTCGCTAAACGTAGTATGTCGGTTTTGGTTGACCCATAGCGATGCAAATGCTGGTGCACTACTCCTTGCCTCAATTTTTCGTTATGGTCATAAAGTAGCAAGAATGTGTAACATCTTTAACCAGTCAGCTTGTAGAATGTAGCTACGACCTCGGAGAGGGGGGTGATGTTGGAGAGTATGGGTTGATTGGGATGGGTAAAGGCACTCCCTCTAATAGCTTAAGACTGGAAGCGATGGAATTGTTCTAATGCCGTTGCAGTTGCGAATATTTATTGAGATACTCTCGAACCGCTATCACCAGTGCGGCATGGCTCCAGGTCAGTGGTGATACGCTAAGCGGGTTACGGTTGTAAGGGTTAACCTGCTCAGCTAGCACACCGCTAGGCAGAGCACAACAGCATACCCATTGCAAGATGTCCAAAGCTGGCTTGAGATCAGCTAGCGATTGTGCCTTGGCAATAAAGTACTGTGCCAGCCACAGGCTACAAACGAACCAGGGGTTTCCCGGTACGTTAACAAGATCCTGCGTTACCTGCCTGGAGGAGTCATTTTCATAGCGTGCTAAGCCCCCAACTTCTGTCTTGCACCATAGCCTGTCTTCAATTGCAGTCATTGTGCTTTCAATGAGTGGGTCTGTGGGCTCGAACATGCCGAATAGAAACAAGCCACTTATACTGCTATCAATTATGCAGTCTCGTTGTATGCTACCGTCAGCCTTGATCTCAATCGAGCGCATAAAGCGGCCTTGCTCTTTGTTGAACAGATGCACAATGGCGGCGTCCCTTATCTCGGCAGCAGCTTGCCGATACTGTTTGGTAAGAGCAACCTCGCCAAATATCTCGGTGAAGTTAGCCGCAGCTTGCAAGCCGGCCCAGACCGCCGCTACGGTAAAAGAATGGATGCCACGCCGCTCCTCCCACAAGTCGTAGGATGGTGCTGGCAGATTGGTATGAGGCTCACGGAATTTGACCATGAAATCGGCGGCATTCTTGATGAGGTTACGGTAAAGAGAGCGAATAAACTCTACGTCGCGATATTTGCAGTAGTGAGCCCAGAGGCTGTAAACCACCAGTGCAGTCTCGTCTTCTTGAATGGGGAGCTGAAAATTCCCTTCCTCATCAGCCCAAGGCATCCAGTGGCAAGCCAGGGCCCCGTCGGCTGTATATTTATGAAGCA
>JAGMDB010000084.1 GCA_023128875.1 Dehalococcoidia bacterium
GGTGCCAGGCTATCGATTAGCTGAGGATAGTATTTTTCCACCAGGAGAGTTACAGCAGGACAACTAGAGGAAAGAATTGGCTTTCCCGTGTTTTCTCTTACCATTCGTCCATATTCGCGGCAGACCAGCTCAGCGCCAAAGGCAGCTTCCGTCACCTCGCTGAATCTCAGCTTCTTTAGGGCAGATACTACCTGCTTCAGCCTGACTTGAGGGAAAGCAGCGGGTAACGCGGAGGAAAGGATAGCAATCACCGGGGAAGATTGTTCCAATAACTGCCACACAACATCTATGTCACTCCGGGCTTGTTTTGCCCCTACAGCGCATATGTTGATACAGTAACCACAAGCAACACAACGCTCATCAATAACCCTGGCTATCCCTTCTTTTACTTCGATCGCCTTAGCGGGGCAATTGCGAACACAGGCATAGCACCCCTTGCATTTCTCTTCTATCGTAAAGATAAAACCCATGCTTATCCTCCGGTTGTTTATTGCATGACCGTCTTTTTTCTCTTCCACGCCGTCGCTATCTTTAACTCCTTCCTTAGACTCGCCACCGAGCGACGGGAAATAGAAACGCCAAATTTCCGTTCAAGTTCGGTTTTTATCGCTTCATCAGAGTGGAATTCTTCGCCTGTTTCAAGGAGCTGTCTGACCAGTTCCTTCCTAAACATCCTTGGCCGGGGAAATAAATCCTTAAGAGCCTTCTCTTCGCCCCAGGGCGTCTCAAGACTCCTGCCGCTAATGCCGCGGCTGACTGAGCTTGGAACAAGCCCAATCCTCTGTGCTAGTTCCTTCTGACTAAACGCTAGGAGAGCTTTACCGTTACCAGATTCGAAATAGGTTGCTTGCTTTTCTACGATTCCTTGCAGTATCCGAGTTACCGTGTCTGTACGGCTATTGATTAGTTCTAGCCTCTTAAATAGCTGCCTTATCTTCCTCGCCTCAGCGGCATTGAAAGCCCCATTCCCTTTCAATTCTTCAAATCTCTCATAGTCAATAGAATATCTTCCCCGAGCATAAGAGGGTGAGAGATAGCCAATGACAAATCCCTCTGGCCCATTTTCTATCGAAGCGACCTTGGAGTAGTAAATTCCACGTCCTGAACTGAGAACAGAAGGGTGGTAAAACTCGCTCATAATGGAGAATTCGTTAATGAGGCTGTTTATCTTTTCAACCTCTGGAAGCTCCAGATTGCACTCTTGAGCGATCTCTTCTACGGTTACCTCCGGTTCAGGATACAAAAAATATCGTTTGAAATTCTCCACCCCTATTTTTTGTATCTGACGAACTATATCCTCCTTGTCAGATAAAATGGATTCGATATCAAGAATGCCCGTGCCAGCGGCAATTTCTTCGTTAAGCTCAAAAAAATGGGAGGAAAGATCCGTCCTAGGGTATCTCTGGTAGCGAATCATTCTCTCCTTGCGGCATAACTTCTCAAACAAGGGGCTGCTTTCTACCTCAGTGGTAAGCCTGTTAAACTCCTCTTCGGACATCTCAAGCAAATTAGCCTGTTCCATTCCGACAATCAATTTGAGCTCTTGTCGAGTCTGCAAGGATTGTGTTTGTTGGATCTCCAGCTTAGCCATTGTATAATAATCTTACACTACATATGGCTAGTTGTCAAGAAAATTTATCTTTGGTGGGACATCACCCCCAGCTAAGAGGTTGGCAGAGCAGACAAGGCTCTCACATGCTCCAGTGAGGCTTCATTGTTTTACGCCACATTCAGTTGTTATTGAGCCCAATACGCCGTTAATCAATCGCGGGGAAGAATCGCTTCCGAATTCTTTGGCCAATTCTACAGCCTCGTTTATAGCTACCTTGAAGGGAGTCTTATCATTAAATAAAATTTCGAAAATAGCCA
>JAGMDB010000085.1 GCA_023128875.1 Dehalococcoidia bacterium
CAGAAAAACGAACGATAACATCGTTGGGATAAAATCCTGCTGCTATTTTCGCTATCCCCATTGCTAAGCTGTCAACGAAAAATTGCGTTTTATCCCTATTTGCTCCGACTCTTTCATCTATATCGTTAATTATTTTTGCTATCTTCTCGTCTTTATCAGCGGCCTTCTTTAGCTTACCGTATTCTATTAGTGCCATTGGGTGTATACCGATATAGGAATTGATAATGAACTCTTCTCTTGCTAAACCTACGCCATCATTAGGGATTTGACCTTGGATAAACGCACCGTCTGGAATACCAAGATTCATCATTATCTTGGTGTGTGGTCGGGGGAGTTTGCTCAACTCTATCTCTTCCAGACGATATTTCAATTTCCCTTTATATATTTTACCCACGCCTTTTGAACAGTCTACTGTAAGATACTTCTCGTTTCTTAGGATATTTGTTCCTTCGCCAGTCCCAATTACACATGGTATGCCTAATTCCCGGCTGACTATAGCTGCGTGGCATGTCCTCCCGCCTTTGTCCGTAACTATCGCAGCAGCAACCTTCATTATGGGCTCCCAGTCAGGGTTCGTCATTTCAGTAACCAAAACTCGACCGGGCTTGAACTTATAGATTTCCTGAGGGTCCTCTATCAGGCTTACTTCACCTTGCCCTATTTTTGTACCTACTGCTTCCCCTTTGAGCAACAACTTACCCTTCTGTTCAAGCACATAGGTCCTGAGCAAGGTCAAGCTTTTTTGCGAATGCACAGTCTCTGGTCTTGCTTGCACTATGAAAAGCTCCTTGGTTATGCCATCCTTTGCCCACTCGATGTCCATCGGTCTGCCATAATATTCTTCTATAATGCAAGTCCATTTTGCTAGTGTAAGCACCTCATCATCACTCAGCACGAACCTTCTACGCTCTTCTGCCGTAACCTCCTCTTGCTCTGTGCCTGTCCCATCTTCTTTGTAAACTAATTTCTTTTCCTTTGACCCTATTTTCTTCTCCACAATAGGTTTGAATCCATTTTTTAAGGTCGGCTTAAAGACATAAAGCTGGTCAGGATTTACAATTCCTTGCACTACATTCTCTCCTAAACCGTATGCACCAGTTATGTAGACCGCATCTTTAAAGCCAGATTCTGTGTCTATGGAAAATATGACACCAGAGCAGGCTAAATCTGAACGAACCATCTTTTGTACACCAACTGAGAGAAAAACCTTGGAGTGATCAAACCCTTGGTCAACCCGGTAGGATATCGCCCTATTTGTAAATAAGGATGCAAAGCATCCCATAACTTTCTCCAGCAATTCATCTTCCCCTTGTACATTCAAGTAACTCTCTTGCTGTCCAGCAAATGAAGCTGTAGGCAAATCCTCCGCAGTGGCGCTACTTCTCACCGCAACATCGATGTTCTTGCCATATCTCCTTTCCATCTCTCGGTAGGCAATTCTTATTTCCTGTTTCAAATCTTCAGGGCAAGGGGCGTTTCTTATTAGATTTCTTATCTTCTCACCACTCCTGGACAAATTTTCCATATCATGCGTGTCTAAACCTGCCAAAGTGTTTCTGATTTCCTGGTTTATGCCCGCTTTCTCTATCACATACTTATATGCTTCGGCAGTGATAGCAAATCCAGAGGGAACGTTCACCCCTTTTTTACCTAAAGTCCTTATCATTTCGCCAAGAGACGCGTTTTTTCCACCAACCAAATTCACATCTCTGGCTCCAATTTCTTCAAACCAGCTTATGAATCTCACGATTTACCTCCTCATTTATGTTTGTGCCCGCTTTCTTTATACTCAGACACTGAAGCAAGCAGTGAATCTTGTCTCTTCTATATTCGCCACCTCGTTGCCTGTGTGAAGTAAATTATATCATGTACAATGAGAGTGGAACAAAAACTTGCGTTTAATCATAGTGGCGATTAAGCAAGTTGATTTCTATCCAAAATAGTTGACTTAAATTTATTGATTAGCTAGGATTGTGGGAGTAAAATAAAGAAACCCTTAGCTTAAAAGGGGGGTGGTATTTATGATAGAGATGGAGATTGACAGCATCAGAGTAAGTTTAATGAACTATCAACGTGTAGTGATTTTGAGAGAAAAAACAGCTAACCGGTACCTGCCTATCTGGATTGGCCCTGCTGAAGCGGATGCCATTGCAGTAAAGCTCCAAAACGTAGAGCTAGCCCGCCCTTTGACACATGATTTATTACAATCTGTGATTGATGCTTTAGGAGCTTCACTTAACTTTGTGGTGGTTAATGAACTTCAAAATGATACCTTCCGTGCCAAGCTTTCTCTTAGTGTCAATAACACAGAGATTGAGGTTGATTCTCGGCCCAGCGATGCTCTAGCTCTGGCGGTAAGAACCGGAGCACCGATATATGCTGAGGAATCAGTGTTGGATAAGGCTGGAATCACACTTGAGGAGGAAATAGGTAAGCCTGTTTCCGGGGGCAAAGCTGAAGGCAAAGTGGATGAGCAAGAGTTAAAGGGTTTGTC
>JAGMDB010000086.1 GCA_023128875.1 Dehalococcoidia bacterium
GCTATATGGTTTGGCATTGACAAACTTCGGATGTGGACCGAACTCGTTCATACTTCGGGTTGTGGAAGATATCATGGGAGGCAAACCTCTGGGGCAGTTGGAAATCGACGAGCATGCAGCCGAGGCTGGCATCGTTACCCGTCTGGAAGCCTTCGTGGATACCATCAAAGGATTCGCACGTTCCGCCAAGCAGCGTGAGGGTCCACGTAAAGATATCTACAGGGGAACGAGTGCACTCATCAATACAGAGAAGACTTTCCTCATACCCAGAATGTCACCTCACGCTGAGCTTTTGAGCCCTATGATGGAGGCCTATGGGATTAGAGCAATTGTGCTTCCTGAACCGAATAGACAGAATCTCCTCTATGCCGATCGGGTAACTTCGGGCGTAGAGTGTTTGCCCTACCGTGTAACGCTGGGCGACTTCTTGAGATTCTATTATGACAACGGCGGTGACTTGAAGAACATTGAGGCGTTTATGGCCGGGGCATATGGCCCATGCCGCCTTGGGAAGTATGCCATAGAGCAGAGCAGGATACTTAAAGACCTCGGCATTGACCTTCCGATACGAAGCAGCGTATCGAACAACGCCTATCGTGATGTAAATATTGGCCCTGGTTTTGGACGCGTTGCCTGGAGGGCCTGCGTAGCCGTGGACTATCTGCAAAGGCTGCTGTGGCGTGCCCGCCCTTATGAAAAGCGGGATGGGTCGGCAGATATGCTATTCGAGGAATATATGGGAATGATTGCAAACCGCCTTCGCAGGAAGGAGACTTTCAATGATATCCTGCGGCGGGCGACTTGTGAGTTCAAGCCTCTCATCAATCCTGACCTGCCCAGGAAGCCGCTGGTTGGCATTAACGGTGAGATTTTCTTGCGCTCCAACAGATTCTCCAACAACGATCTGGTAAGAGTCTGCGAAAATGCCGGTCTTGAAGTCGTTGTTTCTCCGATGGCGGAGTGGATGAAATATATTTCATACAGACACGTTGAGGATGCTATCAGGGACCGCAAATTCATGAAGATGATGGTTAGTTACATAATAGAGCGTGTGCAGCAGCATGACGAGCGCTCGGTAGCCAGCCATTTCAGGGAACTGGTTGATGAGAGAGAGCCTTCGACAGGGGAATTACTGTCACAGACGTGTCGCTGGCTTTCCCCGAAATGCGGTAGTGAGGCAGTTCTCAGTATAGGTAGTGGAATTGAGTGGATGGAGAATCCTAAGTTCGCCGGTGTGATATCGGTGACGCCCCATGGGTGTATGCCAGGTGGGGTTGTGGCTGCAATGGCGGAAAAGTTCAGCACGCTGTACCAGAAACCCTGGATAAACGTTACTTATGATGGGTTTATGGAGACCAACAACTTGGCAAGAATCAATAATTTTGCTGAGATCCTCAGATTTTGCAGCAAAGCAGAAATGGAAGGGCGCTTGCGCGACCGATAAAAGAGGGAGCTAGTAAACAGTCCCCTCTTTTTCTTATTCCAGCCTCACTATACAGGCCTAATAGTCATATCAAATGTGATTGCAGCATTAAAGTGTCCAATCAGTAAGCATCAATTGAGCAATGAGTCAGGTAACAATTCGATGAAATGCCTGTAGTGCTGCCCATTCTTGCCTGGTGCCTTATCCTGGTCTATACTGTGATAGATGGGCCGGGATATCACCGGGCCTGATGAATAAGGCAATGTTCGGCGTTCTTTCGAGAGAAGACATTCTGGGCTTGCTTGGAGCACACCGTCCACTTGTGCATAACTTGCATGACATAGGACAGCAGCTCCAGCCCAATGGCATAGACCTGACTGTGAGAGAGCTATTTGTGTTCTCTTCTCGAGGCAGCGTGCCCGTAGACAATCAGCAGAGAGTCCTTTCTGGCACTTCGCCGCTCCCTTTTGACCCTGACGGTGGCATCGATCTATCTCCTGGTTGCTATCTTGTTACCTACAATGAGGTAATGCATCTTCCCAGGAACATGATTGCACTGGCGCTGCCACGGTCCAGTCTTCTGCGCTGCGGAGTCAGTGTTCACACTGCAGTCTGGGATGCCGGTTATTCAGGCAGATCGCAGTCTCTCATGGTTGTGTACAACCCGGGTGGGTTTCACCTGAGTAAAGATGCTCGCATCGTTCAGCTTATTTTCTTGCGCCTGAGCCATGAGGTAGCTGAAGGCTATCAGGGCAGTTTCCAGGGGGAAAATATCTGATGGCTGAGATATCGATTGGGACTTGCTCCTGGACTGACCCGACGCTTCTGGCTACGGATTTTTACCCCGGAGAAGCGAATACTGCTGAGAGACGGCTCCAGCATTACGCACGTCGCTTTTCGCTGGTCGAGGTTGATAGCACTTATTACTCAATGCCGGCGGAGCGGACAGCAAGGCTCTGGGCGGAGCGAACGCCGTCAAATTTCACCTTCAACGTCAAGGCTTTCAGGCTATTCACCCAGCATCCGACAAAGCTTGAGGCTTTGCCCGCCGACCTGCGGCAAATGGTATCGCCAGTTGGCAAAGCGAACCTGTATTATCGTGACCTCCCTGCCAGCATCAGAGACCATCTGTGGCAAAGATTCAGTGAAGCGCTACTGCCCCTGGATAGCGCCGGCAAGCTGGGCGTTATCCTGTTTCAATTTCCCGAGTGGTTTTACCCAGGCGATACCTCGAAGGAATACATGGTGGAATGCAAGCACAAATTGCCCCAGTTCAGGCTGGCAATCGAATTTCGGAACGCGGCATGGCTTGATGAAAGCAGGAGACAGGATACGCTGGATTTTCTCAGGGAGAATAACTTAATCTACGTCTGTGTTGATGAGCCTCAGGGCTTTAAGTCATCAGTGCCGCCAGTTGTTGAGGCAACCTCAGACATCGGCGTTGTTCGTTTCCATGGCAGAAACAGGGATAACTGGCAGAAGAAAGGCATAAGTGTTGTGGAGCGCTTTAAGTATATTTATGACGATGAAGAGCTTGGTGAGTGGCTGCCGAAACTGGCTGAGCTTGCCTCAAAGGTTCGGCAACTTCATGTCCTGTTCAATAACTGCTATGGCGATTATGGAGTCAGAAATGCTCGTGACATCGGCAGGCTGATGAAGTCTCAGCCACATTTGTTCCCTGACTATCTGGAGACTCGGGAGAGAGAGGCGGATGCAAGCAATGCTGGCGCAGAGCCATGAACCGCTGGGCTACAATATTGACTGTACTATCCCTTTTCTGAAGCTTCCTCTCAACAAGCAGTAGCGGCTCAAACCTTATTAGCTGGCGATATTTTCTGTGAACCTGCGGCTTAACAATGACATTAACCAAGCCATCTTCATCCTCCAGAGTCAGGAAAACAATGCCCCTGGCAGTTGCGGGTGCTTGCCTTGCCACTACATAGCTAGCAGTGCGCACGTTGGCACGAGAAAATAGCTTAGCTATCTCAGAACTCTTGAGAAGGCCATCCCTGGAGATATGCTGGCGGAGAACCTGCATTGGGTGATATTGAGAGGAGAGTCCCTGGACTTTGTATTCAGCGGCTATCTCTTCAATTACCCTGTTAGCTGTTGTTCTATCGATTCCTCTATCACCGGCACCAGAAACAAATCTTTGCCTTACCTTTTCCATTCCCTCTTTAGACCGCTGTTTTCCCATCGCCCTTCTCAACCTATCTGCCTCAGGCGGGCTGGGGGACAGGATGGATGTCATCAACGCTGAACTAAGGGGCATCAGCGTGAGATTGTCCAGGCTTTACGATGCTCTAGAAACAGGAAAACTTGAGCTTGATGACCTGGCACCCAAGATCAAAGAACTGAAGGCCCGTCAGGACGAACTCGGTAAGGCTAGGGTTGAGATAGAAGCCGAGATGATAGCCTTGGGTGTTGAGCAGGTGGACGTAGCTATAGTGAAAACCTATGCCTAGGACCTGCGAGGCTTGCTTGAAGAGGCTGATTTCACCGAGAGGAAGGCTTTCCTGCGCTCATTCATAAAACGGATAGAGGTGAATAAAAAGCAGGTTACAGTGCACTATAACCTGCCGATACCACAAGGTATGCCATCGAGTGAACAAGTGGGAGTTCTACCTATTGAGACCCTTGGTGGGGAAGGGGGGACTCGAACCCCCACGCCTTGCGGCACATGATCCTAA
>JAGMDB010000087.1 GCA_023128875.1 Dehalococcoidia bacterium
ATGCTCGTCTGCCAATTCCGACACTCCCCCAGGTGCAAAGACAGGAGAATTTAGGTTGCTTAGTTGCGAATTCTATTGACTCCTGCCCAGGTGGAACTTCACCAAACACAGTATCATTTTACCAGATGACACTGCAAAAGTTTGTTGGATCCTCGAAGGCACCAACAGCCTCCCTCAACGGTCTATCCCTTGTCACAGTAGTGAACGAAATTGGCAGCTCCGAGCTAAGATTGCCCGAATTACCCCGCATCGGCTATGCCGATGCACATGGGGGAACTATGACTGTGAAGGCAATTGTGGAGGGCAATTGTGAGGCTAAGATTGTATTTAATGAGCAAACGAAGCAACTGCTGCAGGAATATCTTATGGCTAGGGATGGTGGCCTGTAGATGACAATAGCTATCAGTGAACCACACGAAACTTGATGATGGGTGAAGCTTTGCCTAAGGCTGATTTAGTTCAGTTCGTTATGAAGTGCTATACTATGCTAATCATATCAGGAGGATGGGATATGAAGCTGGATATATTTGATTTAAGCGGTAAAGTGGCAGTGGTCACTGGAGGGAATAGCGGCATCGGCCGGGCGATTGCTGGGGGTCTAGCTGGAGCAGGCGCTAGCATTGTCATATGTGCCAGGCGCTTTAAGCTATGCCAGGAGACTTGCTGCGAGATAGAGAAATTGGGTGTTAGGGCTGTGCCCATTAGGTGCGATGTTACTGATGCTAGTGAGGTAGACAACATGATTGGCACCGCTGTGAAAAAATTTGGCAGGGTGGACATTTTGGTCAACAACGCTGGGGTGGGAGAGTCTGGGAAACCTGTCACTGAGATGAGCGATGCAGATTGGGACAGGGTCATGAATATAAACGCAAGAGGGGTGTTTTTATGTTCTCGGGCAGCGGCGAAGGAAATGATGAACCAAAATAGTGGGAAGATAATAAACATAGCCTCGATATGCTCTTTTATTGTAATGGATGACTCGGCTGAATACTGTGTAAGCAAAGGAGCTGTACTTCAGTTGACGAAGGCGCTAGCCTTAGAACTGGCGCGCTACAATATTCAGGTAAATTCTATAGCTCCTGGTTTTATTGACACCCCTATGACTCATCAATACCTTGCTACACAGGAGGGCAAGAGGGATATAAGAAATACGCCCATGAAGAGGCCAGGACAGGCAAATGAGCTTAAAGGAGCAGCGATCTATCTTGCCTCTCCAGCTTCTAGTTTCACCACCGGTTCGTGCATTCTTGTTGATGGTGGATATATGTTAACCTAATTCTATTAGCTCTAAGCATGAATAGGGTTCATATTCTGGGAAAGAATACCAGACAATTCTGTCCCTCTACATTTTTCACCATAGTGTATGGAATAACCTGGATATGGTGCTCAGGTCTATCGGCTCAGCGGAGTTTGAGAATGGATTGGGAGCTTATGTCCACTAACTAGGCTGATCCGCCGGACGGGTGGCGTCTTCTGATAGCTCAGTCTGCTTGCAGCTGGTTTTCAGGACAGGCACACCGGACTACACACCTTTCTGCTGCTGTAACTTATATTCTCTGAACAGCCATAGCCCTGCTACAATGAAGCCCAGAATATCTGTAGCCGGAATTGAAAGCCAGACCCCGTTTATGCCCCAAATTCGTGGCAGAAGCAATAATAGGGGAACAAAGAATACGAGTTGGCGGAGTAGTGAAAGAATCATAGCTTCTTTGCCCTTGGATAAACCCTGGAAAGCGGTGGCAAACAAGATCGTTGGGCCAACAAGAGCCAGCGTTGATATGGTAATACGCATAGCGGGTACAGCGATGGCCATTAATTCTGGGTCATCGCTAAAGATGGTGATAACCTGCGGCGAAAAAACTATCAATGCCACCGTGGCAATACCCAGGGTCAAGGCAAGGCTGACTGACGCTAACTTAATAGCTCGCCACAAGCGATCCCAGAGCTGAGCCCCAAAACTAAAACCCACAATGGGTAAAAGCCCTTGGGCAACACCGAACATGGGCATAAAGGCCAGATCAGCTATACGTATGGCGAGGCCAGCGGCGGCAATGGCTAATGACCCAAATGCCGAAAGAACGTAGTTGAAGAGGGCAAAGGTTATGCTTTCCGTAGTCTCCATTATCATTGCGGGGAAGCCGACACGGTAGATATCATGTAGCACTGGCAGGTTAGGCCTAAGATGCGGTAGTTTTATCCGGTAAGCAGATTTGTGGGCGACGATGTAATAGAAACTGAGCCCGGCACCACACAGTTGGGAGATCACCGTAGCCAGAGCGGCTCCACGAACGCCCATTTCAGGGAAAAAGCTGATGCCAAAAATCATGAATGGGTCGAGGATGATGTTGATAATGGTGGCAGTAATCATAAAAATCATGGGCCTGATGGCGTCCCCTGAACCACGCAACAGATTGTTGGCCGCGATGGAGAAAATCACGAAAGGCGCGCCAAAGCCGATGGTTACCAGATATTGTGTGGCATAATCCATAATATCGGGAGTCGCGCCACAAAGAGTCAGGATAGGGCGGGGGAAGAAAACAGCGGCCGCCAGGGAGATGCTGCCGAGCAGGCCGGTTAGCGGGAAAATTTGGCCAGCGACACGGTTTGTAGCCTCAATATCTCCTTCTCCAAAGCGTCGTGAGGTAAGGGCGCTGACCCCGATGCCAGTACCAGCCCCGATGGCAATAATTAGCACGTGGTAAGGCAGGACAATGGTCAGCGCGGCGATGGCCCGATACCCCAGGCGGGCTACCCAGAAGGTGTCAATGATATTATAGAGAGCCATGGTTATCATTGACGCCACACCAGGTAGGCTCAAACTGAGGAGTAATCTTCCCAACGGCGCATCGCCTAATCGCTTGGTAGCTTGCTCCAGTTTTATCTCAGCCATCTTCTACCTTGTTACGTGGAAAGGATGATTTTCAGCTTATCTTTTTAGAGCAGGCGGATAATAGTGGAAGGCAAGCAGGCCTCTCTAACTTCATCAGCATCAAATCTGTAGCTCTTTGATTCAGAGTGAAATAATATATTATCATACTTACGGCTGAGTTTTCTCGCTGTTCCGCCAGCGGAACTATAATGCCAGACGACCTCCTCCATAGAATTCCTCCTCACCAAATATACTACCTGCAGCTTACCTTAGCCTGTGGCCAGCCTCGCCTTCTCCAACGAAATAAGCTCCGCGCATTAGAAAGTTTATTTAGGGAACACTAACTACCATTCCTTCTTTTGTAGGAGGATAGTATGATTGGTTGAATTCTCTTTTGAAGTCGGCTCTTGCCATATGGCTAACTCCTGATATAGTATAGTTTTTAGCAGGGGGCAAGCCCAGTCTTAAGTATAGAAGTTGAAAGGGTTGCTGGATAAGAAGTGAGTGAAGCTAAGAAAGCAGAAACGTTACCAACTAAACAGAGGAGTTAAAATGGAATTGAAGGAAGCTATTAAAAAGAGGCAAAGTGTTCGTGCTTATGAAGACAGACCTGTGCCGGAAGAGAAATTGAGAAATGTTCTAGAGGCAGCTCGTTTGGCTCCCTCAGCACGTAACAGGCAAGCATGGAAATTTGTGGTGGTGAGGGAAAGCAAACGACGTCAGGAACTAGCCGAGGCGGCAAATGGTCAAACTTTTGTTGGTGAAGCACCCATAGTTATTGCTGCTGTGGCTACCGAGCCAGAATATGTTATGGGCTGCGGAGTCCCGAGTTATCCTGTGGATCTGGCCATAGCTGTGACCCATATGACTCTGGCCGCTGTAGAGGAAGGGTTGGGAACTTGTTGGCTGGGTGCTTTTTCCCAGGAGGGAGTGAGGGAGATTCTTAAAATCCCAGACAAATATCGAGTGGTTACTCTTTTCCCTTTAGGTTTTCCCAAGAGCGGGAGGAAGGTGAAAACACGCAAATCTCTTGAAGAGATAGTCT
The DNA here is from genome assembly GCA_023128875.1 of Dehalococcoidia bacterium. GTDB lineage: Bacteria > Chloroflexota > Dehalococcoidia > GIF9 > AB-539-J10 > JAGMDB01. Next base: position 3,915 of record JAGMDB010000087.1, read on the forward strand.
GTTATGAAACATTGACGGATTAGCTCTTCAAGCCGCACTGAAAGGATTTGTATCCTGGGCGTGTGGTGAGACGGTGACAGGGAAAACCTTGTGGTAGTGCTGAAACATACCAGGCTAACAGTCTTTGGTAATTATGTGGAGCATTACTATGAAGCTACTGAGAGTTAACCCAAATTGACCGCTTTTGGCTTTGGCTCAGATGATTGCAAATCATTGTGTGATATACAATTGTAAGTTGCTTAGTGAGTGGCGGTATAAGACATGCCTGGAGAAGGGTTAGAGTCAGAGTTTTTTGGATGTTTGGTAGGAGCAGCCATAGGCGATGGTCTCGGAGCCTGGCGCGAGGGAAGAGGGATTGCTGAAATAGAAGAGATTGAGCACTTAGGTGAGAGACTGGAGCAATTAACTTACACCGACGATACTCACATGACAATTGGAGTGGCGGAATCATTGATAGAAAGCAATGGCTTTGATGGAGAGCACATGGTTCAAGCATTGATGAGAAACCACGAAGCTGAGCCATGGCGTGGCTATGGGCCAGGGCCTCCCAGAATCTTCAGGATGATAAAGAACGGCGAATCATGGCATAGTGCCGCAAGCAAGATTTATACTGGCGGTTCTTTCGGCAATGGTGCAGCTATGAGGGTAGCACCGATAGGGCTTTTATACTACTGCAATCCGGCGAAACTGCGAGAGATTGCCTACAAATCGAGTTCTATCACTCATTCCCATGAATTAGGCAAAGAGGGAGCAGCCCTCCAGGCTTACGCTGTAGCCTTAGCCCTTAACATGGCTCCAGGTGAGGAGATTGATCGGGATGCCTTTATTCTAAAGCTCCAGAAGTTTGCTCAGAACCAGATATACAGGGAAAAGTTAGCCAGTATGAGAAAGTTGTTGGATGAGCAGGATAGGCAGCAGATTGTTGTTGCGCTTGGAAATGGCATAGAGGCATCGCGATCAGTGCCAACTGCTATATACTGCTTTCTGAAGCAACCGAGGTCTTATAAAGATTGTATAATTTATGCCGTAAGCCTGGGTGGCGATACGGATACCATAGCTTCTATGGCCGGGGCTATCTCGGGAGCATACCTTGGCGTAAATGCCATCCCACCTATGTGGAGATTGAAACTTGAAAACAGAGCCTACATCGAAGCTCTGGCAGAAGGGTTATGCCAAATTACAACATGAACTCTATTTCACCACAATACCAAGGATGAGGAGCTTGAGTTATATATGAAACTCAACTATATCGCCATCGCGAAGTATATGCTCTTTGCGCACCTTCTGCCCATCATATTTTCCTGAACCCCAAACCATAGTGTATTTCAATTTGTCTTTAAAGTCTTTGTGAATGGATTCAGCAGCTTCCTGCACAGTGCTGAGTTTCTTTAAGATTACAGGGTCAGATAAATCCGCTTTGCTTCCAGGCGTTTTGGTGTAGACTCGGATAATGTTCAAAGCTTTATAAATTGTTTCTCGCAGCTCATCTAAACCGGTTCCTTCTCTAGCAGACACCGAAATCACAGGAAACAAGGCATTATATTGCGAATTCAATTTTGCCCAGTTACTATTTGAACCTTGCGTATCATTCTTATTGCCGATGATCAACATTTTCTTTTGGTAGCTTCCTGAAGCTGCTTCTCCAATATTATCTGTTGCAGGCTCTATCCTTGCTTCTTCTAATCCATGTAGAGTGGCTTCCACCTGGCTTATTGGCTCGATTCCCAAGTTTAGTACAATGGCAATAAGGTCAGCAATTCTGAGTGTGTTAGCTAGCAATATCCGCGCATTCCTATGCCCTATAGGTGGTGTATCAACCAGTTGAATCTGGATATTTTCGAACTTCATCATTCCTGGAATAAGCGCTTGGGTGGTAAAGGGATATGGAGCTATTTCAGGGGATGCAGCGGTAACTGCTGCTAGTAGCTGCGATTTCCCTACGTTGGTTGCCCCCACCAGGATTACCTGTCCGGCGCCTTCCTTCCGAATGTAGAAGCCTGCTCTCCTGGCTGTAGCATTTTTTCTTTCCGCTTGTTGTGCTAGCTTGGCAATCTTTCGTCTTAGCCCTCCATGGAGTTTATCTGTGCCCTTATGTTTGGGCATAATAGCAAGCATCGCTTCCAGAGCCTCAATTTTTTCCTCCGGATCCTTTGCTGACCTGTATCTCTTCTCAGCTTCAAAGTATTGTGGTGGTAAATTCGCTGGCATGTATCTATTTTAGCATTATGTCCTGAACATGGCATGGTGCGATTCGATGGTTAATGATTATAGGGTGAAAATGGTCACTTCGTTATCGTAGCCGCTGAAGTTGGAAAAACAGGCTTTGAGAGTACGAGCTGGAATTATCCGATTACTTGTTTCTTCTGCCCTCTGATGGCGTAGACTATGCTACCTACAGCTCCTACCAGAAAGGCGGCTGGGCACAGGAAAACAGCAATAATGAAGGATATTACATGAAAGGCTTCCATTAGATGGCTTAATGCGGCAATGTGGCTGGTAAGTATGGTTATGGCATAAAAGGCGTTGTGTAGAAGAACAAAGACAAAGAATCCCAGCGCTGATGCACCCAGCAGGATTAAGAATTTTTTTGTTTTTCTCCAGGCGCGCACCGGTGCAACAATCAGTGTGACAGTTGCCAGGTAGCATAGAACCAAGCCCGGCATATTGTCACTAATTCCGATGATAATAGCGCTGACCAGCAGGGCACAGAATATCCCTGCTAGTATAAGTACCTCTTTTCGTTTTCTTCTGCCTCTGGCATTTTGTTCAAAGGTGAAGAACTCCTTGACGGAGATGCCCGCCATTAGCAATAATTTCTTCAGGGAAAAGCTTTTCAACGGCTCACTTTCCGAGGATGATTCTCGCACTTGGAATAGCTATTACTAGAGCTACAATAACGAATATCCAGCCAGTCCATTTTGGGAACCAATCGGCCAGTAGCACTCCTAAGCCTACACCAAAGAGAAACTTACTGGTGATGTGCAGGCTGAGGTAGGGGTTTGATAACTGCCTGAACTTCCCAATCTTGTCAGCAATCCAACTCATCGTTTGCCTCCTCCTTCCGGGTAACTTAGTATACCATATTGGAAATGGGGTGGGCTCTTTGTCACAACTGCTTACCCTGTGGGTCTAAGCCGAAGTGTTTGATGGCATATCCAGCCGATATTCGTCCCTCACGGTAATCCTGAAGTACAAGTTTCCCTGGTCTCTCAGAAGGATTCCCGTAGCCTCCACCCCCGGGCGTTCACGCCACTGAATGTATCATACCACGGAATAAGCCAAAAACCTTAGCCATAGAGACAGGGTGTCATTGACAGAGGTCAAAATTTAGTATACTCTCACATTCGAAAATTTGTATGTAAGGAGGCCAGCAAGTGCCTGATATAAAGATGGTCGTTTGCTGTAAGCAAGTGCCTGATCCTGAGGCGCCACCAACGGCGTTTAAGGTTGATTCAGAGACTAATAAAGTAAACTTGCCACGAGATATAAAACCTGTGATTGGTCAATATGATGAATTCGCCATGGAGGCTGCTCTAAAGATTAAAGATAAGGCAGGGGGTAAGATCACGGTACTTAGCCTGGGTAATAATATAGCTCGTGATGTGATAAAAAAGACATTAGCTGTAGGTGGCGACGAACTGATCCTTCTCGAAGATGAGTCTTTTGAAGAAGGTGATAGTTGGTCAACTGCTTATGCCTTGGCAATGGCCATCAAGAAGATTGGAGAATATGACCTTATATTCTGTGGCAGAGAATCTTCTGATTGGGATGCAGGGCAAGTTGGCTTAGGCATCGCCGAGATTCTGGCAATCCCTGCTTTAACGTTAGCCCGAAAGGTAGAGGCCATTGATGGAAAAGCGAGAGTGGAACAGGTTATTCCTGATGGTTATCAAGTCACAGAAGTAAGTTTTCCTGCCATGCTTACGGTGACAAGTGAATTAGGCAACTTGCGCTATGCAGCCCTGAAAGGAATTATGGCAGCAGCAAAAAAACAACCTATTGTGTGGAAGCCGGCCGATATAGGCCTTGAGCCTTCACAAGTTGGTGCTGCTGGAAGACGCGTCAAGCTAGTCAAACTCTTTCAACCAACCAAGGAGGCTAAATGTGAGATAGTTGAAGGAGAAAGCCCAGCAGAAGCTGGTGCTAATTTAGCCATAAAACTTAGAGAGACAAAGATAATTTGAAGCCGAGGAGGAAACAATGGCTGAATACAAAGGTGTGATAATCTTTGGCGAAGTAACAAACGGAAAGTTAGCTTCTATTACTGCTGAATTGTTAGGGTGCGGTAGGAATTTCGCCGACGAACTAAAGGAGGATTTGTGCTGTCTGCTGGTTAGCGACGAAGTAGGTGAGACGGCTCCAAGGGATGCAATTGCTTTTGGAGCAGATAAGGTTTATACGGTAGAGGATTCTTTGCTCAAGGAATATCAAGGAGAGACCTACATACAGGTTGTGGAAAGGCTGGCTAAAGAGCTTTCACCTAGAGTTATACTTATGGGGCAAACACCTGTAGGTAGAGACTTAGCCCCTCGCCTCGCCTTTAGATTGGGAACTGGCT
>JAGMDB010000088.1 GCA_023128875.1 Dehalococcoidia bacterium
TTTTCTCATCCCCACTATCATAGCGCCCTAAGATGATATATATATTCTGCCCTTTTGTCTAGGCTTCTAATGGGCGTTTGGATGAGTGAAGCGCCAGCGTGGATACCTACGTCCTTCCCGAGGGCGAGCTGAGCACAGTCCATTTCGATTTTAAGGTTGCTCATAGGGGAGGCGAACCCTGCCCCGTTTGCGGCAGCACCATCGAGCGGGTCCTCGTACAGAACCGTGGCACCTGCTTCTGCCCCAGATGCCAACTTTTTTGTTTCCGGCCCTCTGATATAAAAACCGACAGCAGCGGGATTTGAACCAGCGACCGAGGGCTTCCTAATCCTGTGGTTCATCTACAAGCACCAGTGTTCTGAAGCTCTTTCTCCAAGGACTTCTATCTGCCCAGATCTTTTATGATGGTGAAAAGTTCGTTAGCAAAAATGTTAGCAAAGTGTCGTTGTCGTCCCTGTCGATGTTTTTATTGCTATGATGTGTTATTAGCGTCCCTTGTTGCCTTTGGGATTGACGTTATTTCGCGGTTAAGATGTATTGACTTGCTCTTGAAGAATTGTTATTCTTGCACAAACTATTCTCAGTCGACACAGGTCACAACTTTATGTTGAAGTAGCTTAACATGCAATACTGCGCAAATCCAGAATGTGGAAAGGAAGTGAAAGAGGGTGCAGTCTTTTGCCCTTTCTGTGGAACCAAGTTAGCAGAATCAGGAGCACGACCAATCACTGAAGTGAAACGGCATCTATCAATTACTATATGTGCCATTCTGTTGTTCATTTGTGCCTTGATACATATTATCAACATGGGCGACTTCATGGCTTATGGAGATTTTGCTGGCTCCATTGGCCAATTATTCTTTGTTCTATTTGCCTTAATAGCAGGTCTTTTCCTATGGAAATCAAAGGAAATCGGAGGGATAATTGGACTTGCATATGGAATTATCTCCACGATTGCTACTTTAGCATTACTTGCTTATTTCTCAGAATGGGTTACCGTATATGGTCTTATTATTGATTTTTCCCTTAATACTGCAATAATCATACTAATAATTGTAGGCTGGAAACACTTAAAGCATTCATAAGAAAGCAATCTAAATGAATGAACTCGAAAGGGGGTGACGATGTATTGCCCTAGATGTGGTCATGAAACAAAGGAAAATGAAGTTTATTGCGAAAGGTGTGGATACAAATTACCGCAGAAGATTGCAGCAGTTGAGCAAAGGTTTTGTGTTAGGTGCAGAGCCGAGCTAAGGAAAGAGGAAAAATTTTGCAGTTCTTGTGGGACAAGAATAGGTGAGGTGGGTCCAGAAAACGCCGTCGAGGTAAAATATCCTCATCAACTTGCGACTGTCTTAGGTTACGTATTTGGATTTCTAGGTGGGTGGTTAGGATTAATATTTGGTATTTATCTTCTGACGAGAGAACATCCAAGAGCAAAGTATCACGGGAAAATAGTCCTCATCGTAACCATAGTTATGATAATTTTTTGGATGTTTATTTGGTTAGCCTGAAGTAATGGCGAATATGTCACGCTATCTACATCGGTCTTGTATACTAGGCAGCGCAGATAATGGTTCAATTTGCTCTGCAACTGCGACCATTACAATGACTGGAGCAGTTAATGAGTAGCCCAGCCAGCGGATTCGGGAGAGGATAGACATTGTGAATGTCTAGGAGTTGAAGCTATGCCATTTTGTCCTGATTGTGGAACTAAAGTTAGCGAAGAAACTCAGTTTTGTCCTGAGTGTGGGCGTCCACTGGCGATAGGGCAAGCCGTTAAAGGAAAGAGTAAGAAAAAGCTGACAGGAATTATCGTAGCTTGTATTGTAGCTATCATCGTAATCATAGTCTTATTTAGCATTAAACCATGGGAGCGAACATACACGCTTAGCGTAGGTGTCAACCCATCCCAAGCTGGTTTTGTCTCTCCTTCGGGTGGCGAATATGAATCCGGTGCACAAGTAACACTGATAGCCAACCCAGCTAGTGGTTACACCTTCGACCACTGGAGCGGTAGTGCGTCAGGAACCACATCTACTACTACCATTACCGTGGATTCGGATATGACTCTTACTGCTCACTTCAAAACTATTCCAACAGTCCCAGAGGTCTTGTTTTCGGATGACTTCAGTGATGAAAGCAGCGGCTGGGTTACCTATGATGACTATGACGGGCGGGTTATTTACAGTGACGGCTGCCTTTATATAAAGGACTACACATATCCCGAGGGGACTATGTATGGTGAGTCTCAGCGTTACTTCACCGATTTTATCCTAGAGGTAGAGACCTGGCTGGTTGGTGGAACTGATGATAACTGGCATTCGGTGATATGCCGACTTCAGGATGAAGATAACCAGTATTCTTTCGATATCAGCGCCGACGGTTACTACGCAATCACCAAATGGATTGGTGAGGGCCAGTTACCCCTTACTGGGCCTACGCCTATCTATTCAACCTATATCCACCAGGGGCAAGGCGTGACTAACTTAATACACATTGAATGCATAGGTAGCAAACTGAGCCTGTCGGTCAATGGGCATCTGTTAGCAACAGTTACAGATACCACCTTTACTGGTGGTGATATTTGCTTAGCTGCCAACGCACTCGCAGGTACGTTTACTGAAGTTGCCTACGACAATTTTGTGGTCAGTGAGCCATCTGAGACTATTCCAACGGTCCCCGAGGTCTTGTTTTCAGATGACTTCAGTGATGAGGCTGGTGTTTGGGATACTTTCTCTGATGAAAATGGTTCAGTTTTCTACCAGAATGGCTGGCTTCATCTGATCAATTACACTACCGCTACAACTGACACCGGTACTTATGCTCACCAGCACTTCACTGATTTCATTTTGGAAGTGGAGACTACGCTTGTTGGAGGTACTGACGAAAACTGGCATTCGGTGGCATGCCGATTGAAGGATGGATATAACTATTACGGTTTCGCTATCAGCGCCGAAGGCGACTACTTGATATCAAGATTCATTGGTGGGGATCAGGTATTACTTGCCGGGCCTACCTACTCAACTCATATCAAACAGGGACAAGATGTCATCAACCTAATTCGTATTGAGTGTATCGGCAGCAACCTGAACCTGTCGGTCAATGGGCATCTATTAGAGGAGGTTATAGATGCCACCTTTACTGGTGGTGATGTCGCCTTAGTATCGACTTCGTGGGGAGGCAGCTTCACGGAGATTGCCTTTGATAATATTGTGGTCAGTGAGCCTTAATGTTTCTATCGACACAAGGTTAGTCGCAGAGAGCCTAGGCGGATGGTGGAATTATAGATGAAATACTGTCCTAATTGTGGAAAGGCAGGAGTCGAAGGAATGAAATTCTGCCCACAATGTGGGCGGAGGCTCATGGGCCTTCATTTGGAGGAAAAGCAGAGGTCTGCCCCAAAGCCTGAGGCACCTCTTGAGCAAAGGAACTGGTTTGAAGGGCATCTGAACTGGACATGGGTATTCGCCTACCTGATATGGCTACCTCTGAACCTTTCCTATAACATCGTACCTCAGGTAATCGGTGCTGTTTTTCTGTTGTTTGTATCGGGCTGGGTCATCAAGCAGAAGGGAAGAACATTATGGTGGATACTTCTGTCCCCCTTGTTTTCGCCACTGTGGCTGAAGAATAAACGTATAGTCG
>JAGMDB010000089.1 GCA_023128875.1 Dehalococcoidia bacterium
CACTGTCGGGTTGGAGAAGTGGAGCTATCGCCCCAATCCGGCTGTCAGCCAGATGTTCCAGGCTGCGCTGGAAAAAGAAGGATGCAAGGTTGTTGATGCTTCCGATATCGTCAGGGAAATACGAACAATAAAATCTCCCCAAGAGATGGCCTATGTTAGAACGGCAGCCAAGATTGCTGATATCGGTATGAAAGCGGCGATTGAGCATATCAGGCCTGGAATGACCGAGCTGGATGTCCGCGCTGAGATGGATTACGCCTGTGCCAAAGCGGGTGGTGAAAATCCCGGGCTACCTACATATGTTCTTGCGGGCCAAAGGTCAGCTCTGGCTCATGGACTGGCCTCCAAACATGTGATAATGCCGGGGGATATAGTTTACCTTGACCTGTGTGGTGTGTATCATCGCTATCATGCCGATGTAGCCAGAACGCTGGCGCTAGGCGAACCCCACCCTGATGTGGCTAAGCAAATAGATTTATCGGCAAAATCTTTCCCTGTATTGCTGAAGGCCATCAAGCCGGGCTGCCCTGTAAGTGAGGTTAATAAGGCGATGGAGGATTACTACAAAAAAGTGGGCATCTGGGGAGATAGCTGGTGGATCGGTGGCTATGATTTGGGTATAGCTTTCCCTCCCGATTGGGTTGGCGTCTTTTCCTACGCGCCTGGCACCGATTCTGGAGATAGGACCTTCCCTCCAGGCACAGTCATCAATTATGAGTCGGATTTCTATCTTCCCCAGGGAGTTGGCCTGTCGCCGATTATGGACACGATAATAGTTAACGAGGATAGTGCCGAGATATTGAGCAAGATTCCCCAAGACTTGATTGTGGCAGAAGCGTGAATAAATGGAGGCGTGGTTAGTCTTTCAGAATATACCTGGGATATTCCATCAGACGGGTAGTGTTGACGGAAAGCTGAAGGAGAAAGGAGGTTGAGTAGAGATGTGAGAGTTGTTGTTTTGAAGAGATTGCTTCGTGTCGATTGATTAAGGTAAAGGAGGTTTAAAAAATGGCAGAAAGAGTAGAAGTATTTGCTAGAAAAGCAAGTGGGCTGACTAGAGAAGCAGGATTGCTGGACACTACCTACTTTGGCATTATGAATAATGCCGTGCCTGTGGGCATATGGTATGTTTGTGAAGGTTTTGCCTGGCTTCCGGGAGCAAATCTTGGTCTGGCTTCCATAATTAGTTTGATCTTGATTGTTGGTGGTTTTGCCTTTGCATGGGGAATCCTGGGAGGCTCGATGCCGCGAAGTGGCGGAAGCTATGTGTATAATTCCCGAATTATACATCCAGCCATAGGACTGGGGGTAAGTTTTTGTAACGCCGCTTTTGTCATGCTCTCCTGGATATGGGTGTTAGCTCCGTGGGTAGGCGAAGTAGGGTTGCCGATAATGGCGGGCACTCTCGGAATCGCCCCTGAGGCTGTAGAGCGCTTTACATTTGGATGGGGCTTGTATGGCGTAAGCACCATAGTAAATGTCACAGGATTCCTGGCCATCTTAGCTGGTATGAGGTTTTATTTCAGAATACAAAAGGCATTCGTCACGTGGTCGCTTATCGGTGCTGCCATAGCCGGCGTCATAATTATGACTACCTCACATGCGGAATTCGTATCCATATGGAATAGCTATGCAGCGCAGACTGGGGCTTTAGATTGGGGTGCTACTGTCAGTGGCGCCGCAGCCGAGATGGGAGGAATACCGGAAACCTGGAACTGGAAGGCAACAATTGGAATGATGCTGCCTGTCAGCTGGATGGCTCTCTACGGTTACATTATCACCTTTATTGGCGGTGAGATTAAGAGCCCGAGGAAAAATATATTCAGGGCGCAAATACTTAACGTAGTAGTGTGTATCGCTTTCCTACTGTGGGTTGGTTTATCCTATCAACGTATGCTGGGCTGGGAAGGCATGCATGCCCTGAACTGGATAGAGTCTGAAGGATGGATGGGCTATACCTTTCCCTTCATAGCTACTTACATCAATATGGCATCCATGATTGTGGGTTTTAATGTCGCACTTGGTTTCATAATGGGTGGTGCTTTTATAGTAGCGGTTTGGTTATGGATAGCATTTTCCTATGTTGCCTGGAGTAGAGCAGCATTCGCCTGGGGAATGGATAGGCTGGGGCCAAGATGGTTCACTGACATTTCCCCAAGGTTTGGGCAACCAGTTAAACTTCTTCTGGTTATGTTGATAGCCTCACAGGCGGCCCTTACCCACTATTGTTGGCACCCCGAGGTCCTGGGTGGCATTGGAGTAGAGGTTATGCAACTGGTCTCAGTATTTGGAGTGACAACGGTAGCTTGCATGATATTCCCCTATGTTAAAAAAGCCAGACATATCTGGGATGCATCTCCTTACAAAGCTTGGCGCATAGGTAAGGTGCCTGTAGCCACGATAGTTGGATGCGTAGGCCTAATTCTGGTTGTTATATTGGTGTATGCCTTTTATGCCTCTGAAGGTTTAGCCTTCATGCACGATGTGTGGACTGCGATTTACATAATTGCTTGGTTACTTGGTATCGGATGGTATTTCATTTGGAAAAGCAAAAGAGCCAAAGAGGGCATTGATGTTTCATTAGCGTTTAAGGAAATACCACCTGAATGATTCTAAGAGAGCGCTTATTGATAGCGTGAGTGTTGTTTCCCCCGAGCTGCAGCTCGGGGGAAACAGCGATTGAGAACACGAAAGGATTCAAAAAATGAGAATGCTTTTTTCCTGTGATATTCATGGCTCGGAAGTTTGCTTCAGAAAGTTTGTTAATGCTTTGAAGATTTATAATGTGGAGGTAGGCATTTTGCTCGGTGACTTAACTGGCAAGATGCTCAATCCTATTGTAAAGCAAGCCGACGGTAGCTATGTTTGTGACTTCCTGGGGCAGCGAGAGGTGATGAAAAGCAAAGAGGAATTGCAAACACTGGAGAAGAAACTCGCTGCCATGGGTAATTACTATTTTTATACTGACCCTGAAGAACTGGAAAAACTGAAAGCCGAGGGGAAAACCATTGCGGGAAGGATAGATGAACGGGCTACTAAGATTTCCTTAAGTGCAGGTAAGGTGGATGAAGTATTTAAGAAATCTGTTCTAGAAAGATTAGACAGTTGGGTTAGGCTTGCTGAGGAAAGGTTAAAGGGGAGCAGCATACAGATGTTTATGGCTGCGGGCAACGATGATATTCCTGAGATGGATACTATCCTGGATAGCTCTACATATATAGTCAATGCAGGGGATAAAAAAGTTGATGTTAAAGGCCACGAAATGATAACTCTCTCTTGGTCTAATCCTACGCCGTGGGATACCCCGCGCGAGTGCACAGAGGAGGAGCTGGAGAAAAAGATTGAAGAATTAGCTTGCCAGGTTGAAGATATGGAAAACGCCATTTTTAACTTTCATGTGCCGCCATATGATACGGTGCTTGACCAGTGTCCTAAACTATCGCCTGACCTCGTGCCTTCGACTGACGCTGTAATTTCTGCTGGCAGTAAAGCTGTGCTTAATGCTATCAAAAAATATCAGCCACTTCTGGGTCTGCACGGACATATCCACGAATCTAGAGGTATACAAAAGATAGGCAGAACAACATGTGTGAATCCAGGTAGTGAATATACAGAGGCTATTTTGAGAGGAATCATCATCACATTAGAAAAAAACAAGGTAAAGGACCATATGTTTGTATCGGGTTAAAGGAGATAATGAATTGGATAAATTCAGGTTACCTTCCGAAATTCCTGAGGGGGAATGGCCTTCCCCTTCTGTTTTTATTGAGGAGGCAAGGTCGTGTGTAAAGGAGGCAGAAGATAAAGGCATTATATTGAGGATTATGGGGGGGATGGCAATATATCTTCATAGCCAGGAACATAAGCAATTATGGGAGAATTTGGGGAGGTTGGGTAAGAAGGTATTTACAGACATCGACTTTGTTAGCTATGGTAAATTTCGCGGTCAGTTGCTTGATTTTTTCCAAAATCGTGGCTTTACAATCAACCAGAGGATGCTTTACTACTATGGCAAGAAAAGGCATATATATTACGGAGAAAAAATTCCCATGGTAGAGATTTTTTTTGATAAACTGGAGATGAATCACACAATCGATTTCAAGAAGCGACTGGAAGTCGATTCGCCCACTATTCCACCAGCAGAGCTGTTGTTGCAAAAGATACAGATGGTAAGAATGAACGAGAAGGATATCAAGGATGTTATAGTGCTGGTGAGAGCTCGTGAGATTGGCGAGGGTGATGGGGAAAGAATAAATCGAGCCTCAGTCGGGGCAAGGCTATTATCTGATTGGGGTTTCTATTACACCGCAACGACAAACTTTCAAAAGATCACAAAGTCTCTTAGCAATTACGATGCTTTGGGTGAAGAAGATATAAGGATTGTGAAGGGAAGGATAAACGAACTTCTTAGCTACCTAGAAGAAAAGCCAAAGAGTGTAAAATGGAAGTCGAGAGCTTTGCTTGGAACGAAAAAAAAATGGTATAGTGAAGTAGATGAATGGGACGTTATAAATTCCCCATCCCAGGGTTCGGCGGAAAAAGAGAAATAGATAGGCTATCAGATTTGCGCTATCTAGTTTTGCAGCTTGATGGCATACGTTCTTTCAGGCGAGTAGGAACTGAGGGTATAGAGAATTCTTTCAAAAGGATAAATTCTACAGGTGTTTGGAGGAAGATAAAACCTGATGTAGAGGAAATTGTCTATTTTCCTAATGCTATTCCGGGATTGCTCAGATTGATAAAGGTAGTTGCGACATTGAGGAAACTTTTCTTCACATGTTTGATTCTTATGATTTTAGCTTTGCTAATCAGGTTCGGATTTGCCCCTATGCTCACACCAACAATATACTATGCTCTTCTTGCTTTCCCCATGCTTATTATGCTTGCTTTTGTGTCAGTAGATTTTACTATCAGGAGAAGGGTAGCAAAGTATGAGGAAGAACATCCCACTATGCAGAGTGGAGAAAAAGAACATATTAAGGCTGTGATTGAAGAACTTATTATGAAGTTGCTGAAAGGGATAAAGTCTCGTGGTGAAAATCCCAATGATTATAAAATGAAACTTTTTTATAAAGATTATAAGGGAATAAAAATTATTAAAGAGCGTAGGGAAAAGGTCTTCGGTATCTTTAAGAGGAAATACTCCACATATATAGCAATACCTTCTATGACGAGCTAATAGCAGAAGAGGTTGTGCTGAGTGAGAAGTTACCTTGCGAGTTTACATATGGTCTGGTGCGTTTACAGGTTTCTGAATGACAATTGGGCAGTTCTATATGTACGTAGAGGCAAAGGAGCTACGTCAGTTCAGGCTAGAGAAGCTGGCATAAAGGCCGCATAGGAAGACATTGAGATATAAAGGTTAGGATTTAGCTGGGCAGCTCCCTAAAATTCTTAGAAGGAGGTTTTATTATGGCTGGAGCAAGAGATCCTATTACAAAATACAGCCAGGGAGGGCTGGCTACAGAGAAAGATATAATGCTGGCAAATGCTTTGCACGAGTATATAGACAAGCAGATGCTTGTTGGTGACGTTCGCCAGAATTTAGATGGCGGCTTTCACAGAGATGAGAGATTGGCTAAGAAAACCTTTGACGAAGTGGTGAAAGGGCTAATAAAACTTGACTGTGCCAGAGCCTGGCTTCCAAAGAAATACGGAGGCTTAGGGGTAGAGTCTAATGTAACTTACTGCGTTATGATGGAGGAGCTAGGGCGGGGAGACCTTGGTGTAGCTGAACCATGCCTCGAAATCGTAGAAGATTACACCAAAGATAGGTTTATAGCAGGCAAACCTGTTAGAGAAAGATCCCTTTTTGCAGCCAAAATCGGGAAAATGGCCATGCAAATAAGGGCTGCTAGAGCTTACTCTATGTACATTGCCAGTATGTTCGATCACCCCGAGTTATATGGGGAAACAAGCTCAACACCGCAAGTGGGAAGGGCGGCCTCATCAAAGGTATTCTCAACTTCAACAG
>JAGMDB010000009.1 GCA_023128875.1 Dehalococcoidia bacterium
TCGTCCGAGCCATAAACTTCATACTCCGTAGCCACGAATACCATGTCGGAATTGTCAGGAGCTATCGCCACGTAATACAAATCTTCGCCCGCATCGAAGAACTCGTCGGGAAGATTGTCGGTGATGTCACTCCAGGTGATTGCTCCATCTTCAGATTTCCATAGCCTGGACACGGGGTCTTCCCACATTTCGTCCCCATACAGCCGATGGTCCTCAATTCCCATGCCCACGGCGTAGATGATATCGCCAGCGGGATCCGCAGCGAAGTCATAGATGGCAGAATTTGGGGCAACAACCCAGTCAGGGCCGTTGACTTCTGGCTGCCATTCCTCCCACCACTCCGTGTCTGGATCAGCGCTTACCGTTGCTCCGCCTACCAGGCTAAGAGATAGTGCTAAAGCAATAGCCAGGTAAAATACCTTGCTATGCCATTTCATTTTACTCATTTATTTATTTCTCCTTTTAAAAATTTCTTAATTCCTCCGAGCCTTTACTTGAAGTCGACCACTCCAGATTCAGGCTCTTCAGATTTTGTTTTGCAGTTAAAGCTAATTTTTCAAGCCTGTAGCTTCTACAGACTACCCCATTATGCCCCGGGCCAGGGCTTGATTTACTCTCCCTCTGGGAAACTCTTTCCCCTCGGGGCTGCTTCATAGACATCACCTCCTTTCAAGCACATATCGCAAACTCCCGCAAATCCCACGGATTTTCGGTAGCTTACTTTCTATATATAACGACAATATGCGCTCTTGGTTTATACTAATCCTATTACATATATTTTGTCAATAGGCATAATTCAAATCTTAGTATACCAGCTAATCTTATATTGTCAATAGTTGCCTTTCAGCTTAATCCTCTCCCCCCAAGGGAGACTGAAAATCCCACTCTCTCTCCCCATCGCGGGAGAGGAAACACACAACCCTCTCTCCCCCTCTGGGGGAGAGATAAAGTGAGGGGGTACCTCAAGACTTCACCCTCACCTTTTGCGGCTCTGCCGCAAGTAGTGGCGGGGTTTATCCCCGCCCTGAGGGGTGGTGGGAGCCTATTCCTTAACCACAGAAATCAATCCTTTCTTTATGGCTATCACTACAGCGTGAGTGCGAGCGTTGGCGTTGAGTTTGCGGAGAATAGAAGTTATATGATTTTTAATAGTCTGTTCGCTGACGTTCAGCTCCACAGCGATCTGCTTATTGAGGTAGCCTTGAGCCATATAGTCCAGGATTTCTGTTTCTCTAGGGGTGAGTGGTGAAATGAAAGTAGCTGCTTCTTTCTCTGCGGAAAGTTCATGAAACTGCCGTAGTATCTGCTCAGCTACCTTTGGCCGCTCTACAAGGTTTTCATTTATAGGATGCTCACCTTCAGCACATCGCCTGATAGCCTGTGCCAGCTCGTTGGCATCCACGTCCTTGCTCAGGTAAGCTGAAGCCCGCGCTTTGATCGCCTGGAAAAATTGTTCATCATGTGGCTCTGGGGTGAGAATGATGGCAGCTACACTGGGCAAGCGCTGCTTTATGGCATGACAGAGCTCTAAATCACCCGGCAAGGTAGCATTGAGGCCCAAAAGGACCACATCAGGAGGTGAAGTTTCAATCGCGGCAAGTACTCCTTCATCAACATTAGCCTCCCCCAAAATCTGTATGTCAGGCATGCGGGAAAGCGAGGCACGTATGCCCTGCCGGAACAAAGGCTGCTGGTCAACTATAAATACCTTGGTCACTTTGCCCTCTAAAGTACTCTTACCTTAGTTTAGCATACATAATGCGGGATGTAAAAAATTTAGTGCTCGTTCACTCTCACCTTTTGCGGCTCTGCCGCAAACTAATTGAGTTCATTTATACTCCTCCCCTCCCGTTTTGCAGCCAAGCTGCAAACTTCTCCCATCAAGAGAGAGGAGAAAAACCTATGCTCTCTCCCCATCGCGGGAGAGAGTTAGAGTGAGGGGGTACTTCAAGGCTTCACCCTCACCCTGCACCAGCCTAAAGACACATGTCCACGTCCCCTCCCCTGGAGGGCGAGGGGGCCATGGAGGATGCTTTAGTTAGCTCACGCTTCAGGTTATCGAGTTTTGGCAAGAAAGGCTCGGTCAGCTTACGCCAGTTTTGTTGCCACTCGGGCACAGCTTCAGTATTAATAGCACGCACTGCCGTTCCCGATATCCTCAGTTGATGCAAGGCCTCCCTGCCCTTGTTTTCTATCGCTTGCCTGGTCATTCGCAAGGTCTGCTCATGTTCTTGAGCCAGCTCCCTTATCTGTTCTATGACCGGCTGTAATCTCGGCTCAATAGCAGCTATCCCCTGGATTATCTTCTCCAGCCTGGAGTGGCTCTCCAAATCCATAGCCTGCGCCAGGTAACCAGTAATTGTTCGCACTGTAAAGCCCCTCCCCTCTGTGGGGCGACTATCCAGTTCTATGGGTAGATTGAGTGGCTCAGGATTATCGAGGTACCTTTGTGCTATCCCCTTTCCAACCTGGCGGTATTCTTGCTCTCTTTGCTGCTGCATTTCCTGGGGGGAGAGTTTACCCAGCTTGTTAGCTTTCTCCCGGGCAATTTCCCAGGCATCCTTTAGTTCACTCATAATCGCTCTCCATCATCCTGAGCGTAGTGAAGAATCTCTCAACCAGGACCCTTCACTTCGTTCCGGTGACAGTCAAACCATTATTGGCATTAGCAAGGCATTTTAGCTTATAATGGTAAAGAAGGTCAAAGTATGATTTATCATAAATCGATAAGGATAGGGCAGAACTTTTACTGCTATGTATGGAATGGCAAGGGAAATAACTGCAATGCCAGCCTCCTGTGTCATATTTTACGGGGAGAGCGGCCTCATATTCTGGTTGACCCCGGGCACATCAAGAATGAGCGGGGGGAGACTTGCTTTGATTCCCTGACTCAGGCTATGGAGAAAGATGGTTTCAAAGTAAAAGATATCGGTTTGGTGATATGTACGCATAGCCACCCTGATCATTTTGAGGCTGTAGAGTCAGTAGTAGAGCAGAGCAACGCCTTGCTGGCCCTGTCTCGTGAAGAGGATGAATTCTACAACAACGCTGGAAATTATTTCTACAATGCTTTTGGAAGCCAGTTACCACAGGTTAAACCATTCTTCTACCTCAAGGAGGGCGATTTAAGCCTGGGGGCTACAAATAAGTTAGCTATCAAGGTTTTACTCACCCCGGGACACACTCCAGGCTCTATCTCCCTTTACTTGCAGGAGGCGAAAATATTAATGAGCGGCGATGTAATCTTTTCTGGCAGCGTTGGCAGAACAGATTTCCCTGGAGGGAGCGCCTCTTTACTACGGGAAAGCATCAATAAGCTATCTCAGCTTGATGCGGAATACTTGGTCCCGGGGCATAGCACAGAAGCCGGCAGCATAATTGCCAGCAAGGATAAAGTGTCACGCAATTTTCACCTGGTTAAAATGTTCATTTAGGCAAGGCATGTGATGGAACCGGACAAGAAAATCAAGTACGCGGTGGAACACACTGAGCTAATCAGGCCGCCACAGCAACATCTGGCAACTTTTGGCGCTACTACGCTGACTTACTATGTGGTTACTGGACTGGCGGAAAATCTTAGCGTGGTCAGGGATGGGAAAGTGATAGCTGAAAAGCCCAGAATTGTTACACCTTCTTATTTAGTTAGGTTGGAAGGCTTCAGCGAAGAAGCCAGAAAATACATCGCTATGGCAGCCAAAGAACACCCCAGTGAGCCAGGCATTTTCTACAGATATCAAAATCAACCGAGAGAGATGAACGTTGTTTCTGAATCCACGAGACAGGTGATAGGTAAACTCAATGCGCAGATAGACGAAGAGCATAATCCACTAAGCACCATTATCAAGGGAGTGGAAGAACTGTGGGATGTATCGCTTCTTATGTTTATCTATCACTTAACCAGAAAATCCATAAACTCCAATGTTGCTGAGTTCCGTAGCAGAGGTTTCCTGAATATAGATGCAAGCGGCTTGCCCAAAGAGGCTCGAAATCACATTGAAGAGCTTTTTCAACAGGTGAGGAATGACATCTCTCGAGCTTCCGAGTTAGTGGCTGAGCTAAACAGATGGAACGTGTTCCCAGAATACCAGGACAGGTTTTTCACTCTGTTCAGAGACAGATAAGGCACTTGCTACATAAACCCCAGGTACCAGGCAAGCATCTTGCTTCCCCATAGCAGGGTAATTAAAGTACTCAAAGAGAGGAAGGGACCGAAGGGAATTGTTTCCTT
This sequence comes from Dehalococcoidia bacterium, assembly GCA_023128875.1. Lineage (GTDB taxonomy): Bacteria > Chloroflexota > Dehalococcoidia > GIF9 > AB-539-J10 > JAGMDB01. The sequence continues at coordinate 4,229 of JAGMDB010000009.1, forward strand.
GCGCCCTTTCCTTTTGGCTATCAGAAAAGCTATGGCTACCACGCCTCCCATGATAGCCCCCATAATCAATGCCATAAAAACCAGAGGAAAGCCAGTGGCCAGGCCGATAAGAGCTGCCAGCTTGACATCTCCCCAACCCATCCCACCACGGGAAATGAGAGCTACTAGCAAAAACATGACGAAACCAATGCCCCCGCCGATGGCGAAGTTAGCTATACCACCGAATCTTAATTGTGCGACCCAGGGTTGAGGTATAAACAAGGCAAAGAGCAAAGCCACCACCATGCCAGAGTAGACCACGCTGTTCAGGATAAGCCCATGCTCCAGGTCAACCACGAATATTATGATAAATATACAAGCATAGAAAACCATAACACCCAGCCACCTAATATCCAACTCTGATTTCAAGTTATAACTGAAATAGAGGAAAGCAAACATAGCGCCTGTGGCAAGCTCTACCCAGAGGAGGCGTTTAGGTATGGTAGCCTGGCAATAGCGGCAGCGGCCACGCAGCCAGAGGTAACTGAACAGGGGGATGAGGTCCTTAGCCGCCAGGTGGTGCTGGCAAGCCTGGCAATGAGAGGGAGGATTCAAGATAGATTCACCTCGAGGCAGGCGATCAATGCATACATTGAGAAAGCTACCCACCGCCAGCCCTAAAAGGGCAAAAACGAATATCAAAAAGCCTCCCATAGCTAGTCATTGTGACTCTATCATAACTCCAAAGTCAATCCCGCAAACGCGCAAATCCTGAATGGTTCGTGTTGTGACAAAATTGATGACTTAGTGTAAACTATAGCGATGTTGATAGCGGTGTAGTTCAGATAGTTGACACTTAACAGACTGCACTGGTACAATCTGCCTTTCACAAGGAGGTAGGGGAATTTACGCTATTATTGAAGCAAGCGGCAAACAATATAAGGTTATCCCCAAACAAACCATAAAGGTTGACCGCTTAGATGTAACTGAAGGGGATAAGGTTGAACTGGGCAATGTATTGTTTATTAGCGACAATGGAAACTCACTAATAGGCAATCCAATTATCAAAGGTGCCAAAGTTATAGCTACCTCTTTGGGAGAAATCAAGGGGGACAAGATAATAGTATTTAAGTACAAGTCCAAGGTTCGGTATCACAAAAAGACAGGACATCGGCAGGTTTATACCACATTATCAATAGATGAAATTGTTAAACCAGGAGAATAAAGATGGCACACAAAAAAGGTGGTGGCAGTACACGGGGTGGCCGCGATAGCCAGGC
>JAGMDB010000090.1 GCA_023128875.1 Dehalococcoidia bacterium
ATCCCGAACTCTACTTTTGAAAAAAGGAACGAGAATAATTTAGTATGTGTGGGGGTTAAAAATGAGCGACAAAACTAAACCACGCAAATCCTGGCATGAGAAATTGGCGGATAGCAAAGGCCTGCCCAAAGTGGAAAAAATCACTGACAAAATGAGTAAAAGATGGGGAACAGGCACGGTTGTTATTCCAGCACCAAAAGAAGTAGATGAAATTATGCGAAAAGTTCCCCAAGGTAGAGTTATTACAATAAATGAAATTCGTGCCAAACTCGCCCGAAAACACGGTGCTACAATCGGTTGCCCCATAACTACTGGGATTTTCGCCTGGATTGCGGCTAATGCAGCAGGGGAAGCGGCAGAAGAAGGAAAGCAAGATATTACTCCTTACTGGCGGACATTAAAATCCGCAGGGCAACTAAATGAAAAATACCCAGGAGGAGTAGAAGCTCAGGCTGCACATTTAGAAGAAGAGGGACACATAATTGAGCCAGGCAAAGGTAAAAAGCCGCCAAAAGTGAAAGATTTCGAGAAATACCTGGTAAAACTATAAGATTTTACCCGCCGCTTCTCTTCAGTTTCTCTATCACGGTATCCGTCCCCCCCAGCTGGTAGTACCCTCAGTAATTCTTTCACGTGTGTTGTTTTGCACCATTTGAGCGCTTATCCTGTGAACTTCCGCAGGGGCAGAAAGGCATGAGCCTGCTCTTAATATCGTAAAAATTTATCGCCAAACTCCTGTGCTAAAAGCTCACTTTCCCGTGAAGCAATTGTAGGGGGCAAGGTAATTATATACGCTAAAGCTGCTGCATAAACAAAAGTTACCGGCCCAATATTGGCCAAAAAAGAAGTCACAAGAAGGACTCCGGCTGAAAGTCCCACGAAATGAGAGCCCTCGATTAAAAACCTCCGTTATACATGCCTGAGAGACAAAAGCAACACATTGAGGCATTATAGCGGGAAGTGACCAAGCCCCAGGAACTCACGGTTTGGGCATCTTGCTTCTGGTATTTTTGAGTTGTGCCCTTTGTTCCCCTTTTAGTTTCTTAGACTTGAAGCGGTCAATTATATTCTCGATGTTCTGATGTCTCCTGGTAACTAGGATTCTATGCCAATCACTGTAGTAGTAAATACCCTGGAAAACTGAGCCGCTTAAAACTCCGTAGGCTATTGCTGAAGTCAAAAAGCGGACGCTCATTATCAGACTAAGAATTATTATCCCTGAAGAGATGAGCCAATGGTGAAAGTGAATCTCGTGATTTCCAAAAGGAAAGACAATTGATTTTATTCTACCAGGTTTTCCACTTGCTTTGCCGGCCATGTATTTGGTTAGCAGAAAACCTAGAAGCCAGCCCACAAAGAAGAGATAGCCAAGAATAATACCAGCAGCTAGTACTGGGGGGATGCAAGCTAACTTTCTCTTCATCTAAGAGATACTCCATATTCCCACTTTGCCACGTTCAACTATTTTCCCTCCATAACAGAATCTACCAACTTTCTCCTCGCCCATCATAATAATAACAGAATGGAGCCGTTGCAATCCCTATTGTGAGTATAATATGAGATTACTCACTGTAGTTCCTTCACTGCCTCCTCGCTTCGCTCGGAGCTTCGGCTCGGGGCTTTGGTTTCAGTTTCTCTATCACCGCATCGGCTACCTGGCTGGTGCCTGCAGCGGTACTATCACCGCGGTCAAGCTTCAAGTCGTAAGTAACATTCTTGCCTTCAGCGATGACCTCCATTATGGCTTTCTCTAACCTGTCAGCACTATCCCCTTCTCCCAGATAGCGAAGCATCATTACACCGGAGAGCATCGTTGCTATGGGGTTAACCTTGTTTTTGCCAGCGTACTTAGGGGCACTTCCATGAGTAGGTTCAAAGATAGCTATATCATCCCCTATATTAGCTCCTGGAGCCAAGCCTAAGCCGCCAACCAGCCCAGCGCACAAATCGGAAATAAAGTCTCCATAGAAATTAGGTAAGACAAGAACATCAAATTGCTGAGGCCTCCTTACTAATTGCATGCAGGTAGCATCCAGAACCATGTCGGCAAATTCTGTATCTGGATACTCCTTAGCCACTTCACGAGCGGTATTCAGGAAAAGCCCATCGGAAAATTTGAGTATGTTCGCCTTGTGGATTGCCGTCACCTTTTTTCTGCCGTTTTGTCTGGCATATTCGAAGGCAAATTTGACAATCCGTCTGCTTGCCGTCTGGGATATCACTTTCAAGCTTACTGCGGAATCTTTACTTATCTTTTCTCCAGTAGCTTGAACAACTAACTCCAATAGTTTTGCGGTTTCTGTGCCATCCTTGGCGAATTCAATGCCGCAGTAAAGGTCTTCAGTGTTTTCCCTGACCACCACTATATCCACGCTTTTGTAGGGGGTATGAACACCAGGATAGGTCTTACAGGGGCGGAGACAGGCATAAAGGGCCAATTTCTTGCGCAAAGCCACATTAACGCTTCTAAAGCCACTGCCTATGGGAGTGGTCACCGGTCCCTTGATGGCAACTTTATTCCTCTTTATTGACTCCAGAGCACTTTCAGGGAGGGGCGTACCAAACATATCCTGAGCTTGGCTACCTATGATAGCAATATCCCACTGAAACTGGACTCCCGTAGCCTCCAACGTTCTCTGGGCTGCCCTGGCTACTTCAGGGCCTACGCCATCGCCAGGTATGAAAGTTACTTTATGTACCACAATATTCCTCCTCAAATTGGGGTCGTCTCGCTTCGCTAATCGCCCTCATCCTTCGATAAACTCAGGACAGGCTTTAATCCTCTCCCTTGGCGGGAGAGCAAGTTGTATCGTCGCATCCGCTCCTCGCAATGACACTTTTACCACGAGGGAGGGAAAAATCACAAGCCATAAGTTCCTAAACAAATCCAGATTCCTAAGTTTTCAGAAGTCAGTGCTTCGTTATGACAAAGTCCTTGTGCTTTTGTATGTAAGGGATAAGTCCACCTTCCCCTAGGATAGCAGACATTAACGGTGGTGTTTTGCTACAGCTCAGTTTAGCTCCAGAAGTCAAGTTGGTGACCGCACCATGAGATAAATTTATCTCTAACTGATCCCCGTCACTGATTTTATCAGTGTCACACAGCAGCACAGGCATCCCTTGATTTATGGCATTTCTAAAGAAAATACGAGCTGCTGACTTAGCCAATATAGCGCTTATCCCTGCCATTTTAATCACCACAGGAGCATGCTCTCGACTGGAGCCTAATCCAAAGTTTTTGCCAGCTACCAGAAAGTCACCTGGTCTTACCCTGGAGACAAACGTAGGGTCGGCATCTTCCAGTGCATGTTTAGCAAGCTGGGGTAAATTACTTCTTAAATGGGCGTACCTGCCAGGGATGATAAGGTCTGTGGAAATATTATCACCCAATTTGATAGCTTCGCCCTTAAGTATTATGTCAGGCATCTTTAGCTTCACCCTCTCCTGCTAGAGGAGAGAAATTTGTAGGTAGCATTCTGTCACATAATCTCCCTGGGGTCAGTAATCTCACCTCTTATAGCTGAAGCGGCGGCTGTAGCTGGGCTAGCTAAGTATATCATGGCTTCAGGATTACCCATTCTGCCCCTGAAATTGCGGTTGGCAGTGGAAAGGCAAATTTCACCATCGCCCAATACTCCTTGATGAAGGCCAAGGCAAGCAGCGCAGCCCGGCGGGAGAATAACTGCCCCAGCTTCAATCAGGGTTTTAATATAGCCGTTGTCCATGGCTTGAGTAAGCACTTGCCTCGAAGCCGGTGCCACAAGTAACCTAGTATCAGGAGACCTCTTCTTCCCCTGTAGAATGCTAGTAGCCACAGCTAAATCCTCAAGACGTCCATTGGTACAAGTACCAATGAATACCTGCTGGATTTTAATCCCCCTTGCCAAGCTCACCGGAAAAGCATTATCTACAGTATGAGGAAAGGAGGCCATTGGCTCAAGCTCAGCCATATTCAAAGATATGAGTCGCTCATAATGTGCATCAGCGTCAGGATAAAGCGGCCTATAGCTATCGCTGCGGTTTTGAGCGGCCAGGAATTCTTGAGTGGCCTCGTCACTGGGGAATAAGCCAACTTTGGCGCCAGCCTCTACAGCCATGTTAGCTATCGTAAGACGTTCTGGCACAGCAATGTGAGCTAAGGCTTCACCGCCAAATTCTAAAGCTTTGTAGGTAGCACCATCAGCCCCAAGCTGGCCTATAAGATATAAAATCAAGTCCTTAGCATAAACTCCTGTGGAAAATACGCCTTTAAGATTGATGAAAAAAGTTTCAGGCACACGAAACCAGGTTTTACCCAAGGCTAAAGCCACTGCTACATCGCTGGAACCCATGCCAGTGGCGAAAGCACCTAAGGCACCAGCAGTAACAGTATGAGAGTCAGAGCCAACAATGATGTCTCCAGGCCTGGCGAAACGCTCGGCTACTAGCTGGTGGCATACCCCATCGCCTACTTCATAAATATGGCAACTCGTTTCATGGGCAAAGCGACGCAGAAGCATGTGGTCATTAGAAAGCTGTCTGGCGGGGCTGGGAGCAGCGTGGTCAAGGAAAATCACTGCATTCTGTGGTTCAGCTACTTTTCGAAAGCCACTTTCCTTGAATTGCCTCACCGTCAAAGGTCCGGTAGTATCCTGGACAAAAGCTAAATCTACATTGGCAACGACGATATCCCCGGCCCTGGCATCAGTTTTTGCTCTGGCAGTCAAAATCTTCTCAGCTAGTGTTTTGCCCATCAGACTAAGCTATTATTGCCAGAACGTCATTCGTATTTACTCGATCGCCAGGCTTAAAACCTATGGCCACAATCTTGCCATCCTCAGGAGCAGGTAGAACGTTTTCCATCTTCATCGCCTCCAAAATAACTACTCCGTCACCTGCTACAACCTCATCTCCCTCATTAACCAGATAACGTATAATTGTGCCTGGCATTGGTGCTGCCAGAGGGAATCCGCTTACCTTCTCAGTTTTCTCTTCTCCAGTTTCCGGTTGCAGGTCAGCAATTGGTGGCGTCATAGTAAATGAAGAGCCACCAGAAAACCCAATATCTACCTTATGATATTTTCCATCAACGAGGACATTAAGAGTTATCCCACTCATTCCTGGTGATGATGTCTTCGCTTCCACCTTATCAACCAATTCACCATTCTTAGCTTTAGCTACGAGTTCATCTTCCCGTTTTACGTCTTCCAGAGTTTTTGCTTTCGTTTCCGGGAGAGGTTCCTCCAAACCATATTTCCACCTCAGAAACCTCATTCCACTGGTAGGATAGAGGGCATAGATAAGAACATCCCCAATGTCTTTGGCGATATCCTCAGTTGCTTCCCTAGCTTTGTCTAACTCGGGCTCCAGTATATCAGCAGCCCGACAAGTGATTGGCTGCTTCCCCCTTTCATAATCCTCGAGAACGATTTTCTGCACTTTGGGGTCGATGGGAGCTGGCGGTTTACCATAAAGGCCGTAGGCGTAATCCTTAATCTGCTGGGAAATAACCTTATATCTACCAAAGAGGACATTGCTAATGGCCTGTGTGGCCACAATTTGGCTCGTAGGCGTAACCAGGGGCGGATAGCCCAATTCCTTACGCGTTCGTGGGAGTTCTGCGTAAACCTCGGCCAGTCTATCAAGAGCATCAGCTTCTCTTAGCTGGGCCACCATATTAGTAAACATTCCTCCAGGAATGTGATGCCACAGCACTCCCGTATCAATCACTGACATTTTCGTTGTATCTAAAAAGTCGCGATACTTGGGGGCTATGGATTCAAAATATTCGCCTAGCTTAAGAAGGTTCTCCAGATTAAGCCCGGTATCCCGCGGTGCTCCACGGAGAGCTACTACTATTGGTTCTATCGCTGGGTGTGAAGTGCGTAGCGCAAAAGGGGCAATGCAAGTATCAATGATATCCACTCCAGCCTCAATAGCCTTTAAATGGCTCATGAATGCCATGCCGCTGGTAAAATGGCTGTGCAGGCAAACGGGTATTTTTAAGGCTCGCTTTAGAGCTTCAGTTAAATTGTAAGCATCGTCTGGAGCAATAAGCCCAGCCATGTCCTTAATACACAGGCTATCTGCCCCCATGCCTTGAATCAGGAGAGCTTTCTTGACATAGTAATCGATGTTGTAGACCGGCCCACCTAGCTTCTGTTGAGTAAGAGAGTAGCTTAATGACCCCTGTATATGTTTGCCACAGTCCTTGATTGCCTTGAAGGCAGCCTCAAAATTGCGTTCATCATTAATAGCATCGAAAACGCGGAAAACGTCTATGCCGCAATCAGCGGCATGGTGAACAAAAGCAGTAACTACATCATCGGCATAATTCCGATAGCCAACAAGATTCTGCCCTCGGAGTAACATTTGGAGCTTTGTATGAGGCATTAATTCCTTCAAAATACGCACCCTTTCCCAGGGGTCCTCATTCAGGAATCGAGTCATAACATCAAAAGTAGCTCCTCCCCATATCTCCATAGACCAAAAGCCAACTTTATCCATCTCCGTAGCAATAGCTTCTAAGTCCTTAGTGCGTACTCGAGTAGCTAGCAAAGACTGATGCCCATCACGAAAGGTGAGATCAGTAATTTTCACCGCATTTTTGTTGCCAGCCAAATTCATATTACCTCCCACAAATAAACTATTTCTTGTTGCCCGGGAATTTGGTTCTTAATCCCTACGGTTTGAACCTTTTAAAGAGGAATATTACCATGTTTTTTAGGTGTATTGCAGATGTCTTTATTCCGTAACATCTGTAATGCCTTGATTACCTTGGGGCGTGTCTCTCGAGGGGCAATGATATCATCAATATAGCCCCTGGCTGCTGCCACATAAGGGTTGGCAAACTTATCCCGATATTCTCGAACTAGCCTCTGCCTTGCTTCCTCCGCATTCTCCGATTTCTTGATTTCGTTACGATAGACAACATTCACGGCCCCCTCAGGACCCATCACGGCAATTTCCGCTGTAGGCCAGGCATAATTAATATCCCCTCGCAAGCTCTTGCTGCTCATAGCAATATAAGCTCCTCCGTAGGCCTTGCGAATGATTATACTCACCTTGGGCACAGTAGCCTCAGCATAGGCAAAAAGGAGCTTGGCGCCATGCCTGATAATACCCCTGAATTCCTGGTCCGTACCTGGCATGTATCCCGGAACATCAACGAACGTAACCAGAGGGATATTGAAGCAATCACAAACACGTACAAACCTGGCTGCTTTATCGCTAGCATCGATATCCAGGGCTCCAGCTAAGTGCATCGGCTGTTGGGCTAAAATGCCCACACTTTGAGCATCTAAATGAGCAAAACCAACAATAAAATTACGGGCAAACTTCTCATGAACTTCCATAAAATCGCTATTGTCGACCACCTTTGTAATAATCCTCTTCATATCATATGGCTGAGTGGGGTTAACCGGAACGATGTTAAGAAATTCCTCATCCATACGATTAGGATCATCGTTTGTATCTGCCAAAGGCGGCCTCTCCTTATAGCTCTGAGGAAGGAAGCCCAATAATCTGCGCACCTGCTGGAAACATTGCTCCTCAGTATCACATACGAAGTGGCAATTGCCACTTCGGGTGGCATTTACCGTGGCCCCACCCAGTTCCTCTAAGCTGACTTCTTCTCCAGTTACTGCTTTGACAACCTCAGGACCGGTGATATAACTTTGTCCCAAATCTTTAACCATGAAGACAAAGTCAGTAATAGCTGGGGAATAAACAGCGCCTCCTGCGGTGGGACCAACTATTACCGAGATTTGAGGGATACTGCCCGAGTAGAGGGTATTTCGCGTAAAAATCTCACCATAGCCGGCAAGACTATCAGCTCCTTCCTGGATACGCGCCCCGCCGGAATCCAACACAGCCACAAAAGGAGCACCATTCCGGGCAGCTAGATCCATTACCTTACAAATCTTTCCAGCGGCTACCTCAGACAACGACCCGCCAAAAACGGTGAAGTCCTGTGCAGAAACAAAGATATGTCGGTTATTTACCTTGCCATAGCCAGTAACCACTGAATCACCAAGAAACTTCCGCTCCGCCATGTCAAAGTCAGTACAGCGATGGGTTACAAAAGGGTCGATTTCTTCAAAAGTCCCCGCATCGAAAAGAAGAGCAATCCGCTCCCTGGCAGTTAGTTTTCCCTTGGCATGTTGTGCCTCAATGCGTTTAAGCCCTCCCCCACTCTTGGCTTCTTCTCTGGTTTTTTTTAGTTGAGCTAACTCTTTCTCGATTTCCATTTCCTTTTTCAATCGCTTAGCTTAGACTGCTATTTTAATAGTCTCCTCTGTTATAATCAATGCTATGCCCAATCACAATGAAGACAAAGCAAAAAAACTTGGCTATACTCACTGCGGCAGGACAACTTTTCACTGGGGCAGGCGAACCTACATTATGGGGATCGTAAACCTTTCTCCAGATTCCTTCGCTGGTGATGGATTAAGCAATATTGAAGCTGCTGTAGGCCAGGCAAAACGCATGGCCATAGAAGGAGCAGATATACTCGATATTGGTGGCGAATCCACCCGCCCTAGCTCAACTCCGATTTCAGTTGATGAGGAACTTGGCCGTGTAATTCCTGCTCTGGAGAAGCTAGCCGAAGAGGTAACATTGCCATTGAGCATTGATACCTACAAGCTAGAAGTGGCTCGAAAGGCTTTAGATGCCGGTGTCAACATGATAAACGATATCTGGGGACTAAAGCAGGAGCCAGGGCTAGCCGAGCTAGCAGCGCAAAGAAAGGTACCTCTTATTTTAATGAGCAATCAGCGCGATATCTCCCCACACCATGATGTTATCTTTCCTGACATTATTACTGCGGTTATTGCCGATTTGCACAGAGCTATACAGCAAGCTCTAGCTATGGGTGTGCCTCCGGAGAATATCATCATTGACCCAGGAATCGGCTTCGGCAAAACGCAAGAACAAAACCTGGAACTCATGCGGCGCCTAGAGGAACTCAAGAGATTAGGCAAGCCCATTCTTTTAGCTAGCTCGCGTAAGTCAATAATAGGCCGTGTACTCAATTCGCCTCCTGAGCAGAGTTTAGAAGGAACAATGGCCACTGTAGCTATTGGTATCGCCAAAGGCGTCGATATTGTCCGCGTACATGATGTCAAAGAGATAGCCCGTGTCTGTAAGATGAGCGATGCTATCATCAGAGAGGGGAACCTGCAAAGAATGTGAGAAATCGATTCTGGAATGCTTCTATATTGGGGCATATCAGGAATATCAGCATCGTTTAAGAAGAAGAATTAGCCTTGGCAGTATCAAAGAGTTTAACAAAGGAATAAATTGCCTACTGCTTATCTTTGTCTTGGGTCGAATTTGGGAGACCGTGAGAAAAACCTGATTCGGGCTTTGTCATTGCTTTCCACAGAGGTAAATCTCGATAAAGCTTCGTCCATTTATGAAACCGAGCCAGTAGGCTATAAAGAACAACCTTTTTTCCTCAATCTGGCATGTCAAGTCACAACCAATTTGAATCCTTGGGAACTCCTCCACTTAGCTAAAACCATTGAAAATAAAATGGGCAGAATACCCAGCAAGCAAATAAACGCGCCCCGTCCTATTGACATAGATATCCTTTTCTATAACAAGCAAATCATTAATAGTAAGAATTTAACTGTCCCCCACCCCCGTCTAGCAAAACGAGCTTTCGTTCTCATACCACTATCCGAGATTGCTGCAGAGCTAATTCACCCCCAACTTGGCAAGAGTATTGCTGCATTAGTTAACAATGTGAGAGGGCAGAGTGGAGTGCGAAAATACAATTAGGAGGTTGCGATGTATCAATTATTTGTAGAAGGACATTTTGATGCTGCACACTATCTGCGACATTACCGTGGCAAGTGTGAAAAGTTGCATGGCCACCGCTTTAAAGTAGTAGTACGTTTAAACACCACAAAGCTCGACCAGGCTGGCTTAGCCTACGACTTTGCCCAAATAAAGCGCTTCCTAAGAGAAGCCCTAGCTCCATTTGACCACGCTTGCCTCAACGATGTACCACCATTTGACGAAACTGAGCCCTCCTGTGAGAATCTTGCCCCTACCATATATAATAGGCTTCAGCCCTGTTTTTTAGGGTCACCAGTAACATTAGCATGCATCGAGGTGTGGGAATCTCCCACAAGCGGAGTCGCTTACTACCCTTGAGCCTTACCCAGGTCTGGCGGCAACAAGTTGGGAATGGCGTCTTCAATAGGATATGAATGCCGACAACTGAAGCAGTACAGGGAGCCACCGATAACCTCCTCACCCTCCTCCCTATCCACCTTCAGTTGCAAAGGCCCTTTACATACTGGACACACCAGGATTTGCATTAATTCCTTTTTCATCTTAGCTATAGAGAATTATACCAGATAAGCACCATAATAAGTAACCAGAGAAAAATGCTATAATATCCCGTGGGAGGACAAAATGACAGTTCAGATAAAGAAAACTTACCGAGGTATAAGCCCCGAGATGCTTCATGACGAGATACGAGATCTGGCGCAACAAGAGGGGGTTTTGGTAGGCGAAGCCAAACTACAAACATATTCACTTCCCAGCGGCTCAACGCAATCTCGTGTCACCCTAGTATTTAAGGCGCAGGCTAATCAGAAACAGTGTGGCAGCGCACATATTATAGGCTCACCCTCAGGCGAAACTAAAATAATGCTTGACTTCGACGAAACACTCCTGCCCCAGGAGAAAATCACATCCCTTCAAGAAAAAATGGACTTTGTACTCGGCTCATACGAACTTAAGTGGTGATATATGGAAGAAACCAGACGGCATTTCCGAAGCCTGAAAACTGTATAGCATACCCCGGACACCGCACAAGAGAAATTTGACAAATTTTTGGGGATGTGCTAGATTGAGAATGTCCCAAGTAATCAAACCAGGCGGATGGAGAGGGAGGGAAGAGGCAAGTAAGCGGAAGCTGAAAGGAACTGGGAAGCAAAATTCCTGGTGCAAGGTAGGCGGAAGCTGGAAAGCCAAGCAGATAAGCAAAAGGAGAGGTTACTTGGGGCGGTTTTTTTGCCCTACCTCAAGGATTCTCAGTTGCCCCTGCAATTATTGTTAATTGTCTCAAAGCCATCTCATATTGCACATCTCTTGACGTCTTTCCTCAGTAACCATAAAGGGGGGATGCCTTTTGGCTCGGGCGATGGAAAGGCAAAATACAAAGCAAAACCATGTGCAACAGAGAGCCTCCTGAGCCTGAGTTCCTTCTGTCAATCCACAGTGCCATCGCTTCGTTTACCAAGTAATGAGGAGGAAGAAACTCAGTAGTTAAGAGTGTACATCCCGATGGAATGTCTAGCTCCAGATACGTTGTCCTGACGAGGTAATGCTGCTGGTAGGTAACTTGACTATGAATTCCGCTCCTCTGCCCAAGGTGCTGCTAACCTCAATATTGCCACCATGAGCCAAAACTATCTCCCTGGCTATGGCTAGCCCCAGGCCAACGCCAGTTCTCATTTCATCAGCTTGATAGAAACACCCAAATGCATGAGCTAACTGCTCAGAGGAAATTTCAGGCCTGCTGCCAGCTACCCTGATTTCAAGGCAATCAGTGGTAGCTGGACGACCAATAGTATTCACTTGTCTCCCAACCGGAGTATATTTTAGGCCGTTGTCCAGCAAGTCAATGGTTGGTCATACCACGGTGCAAACAAATAAGGCAGGCTAATCCGACCTGCCTTATACGCTTTCTTGGTAGCGGGGGTTGGATTTGAACCAACGACCTCCGGGTTATGAGCCC
>JAGMDB010000091.1 GCA_023128875.1 Dehalococcoidia bacterium
ACTTTCTCCCCGTTTAACCTGTTGAGGACATAGCTTCCCAAAAAGGCTCCCGTTTTCTCCTTGCCCAAAGCCGTCCGTTCGTACTCCGTCTGCTGCCTACACCAGGCAATATACTCTTCCACCTTAGCCTTATACTCCGGGGTAGTTAATTTGGGAACTAAAGGATGCTCTGGCGCCAGAAGGAAAAAAGTTACCCCAAAGATAGTATCAGGGCGAGTGGTAAACACGCTTATCTCTTTTTGCTCTATATCCTCGTGCTCTAAGCCAAAGGAAACCTCGGCGCCCTCGCTTTTACCAATCCAGTTTCTCTGCATTGTCTTTATGCGCTCTGGCCAATCTATGTGGCTGAAGTCGAGGAGTTCCTCAGCATATCTGGTGATCCTGAAAAACCACTGCTCTAGATCCTTTTTAGTCACCTGGCTGCCACAGCGCTCGCAAAATCCTTCCCCTACCACTTGTTCATTAGCCAACACTGTCTGACACTTAGGACACCAATTGACTGGTGCCTTAGCGCGGTAAGCCAGACCAGCGTGATAAAGTTTCAGGAAAAACCACTGCGTCCACTTATAATACTCAGGGAGGCAGCTAACTACCTCTCGATTCCAGTCGTAGATTGCCCCCATGCTCTTGAGCTGGCGTCGCATATGCTCTATATTCGCCATTGTCCAGTCATAAGGGTGGATACCGTGACTAATGGCGGCATTCTCTGCCGGTAGTCCAAAAGCATCAAAGCCCATGGGATGAAGCACATCATATCCCTGCATTCTCTTAAATCTGGCATGGACATCTGAAGGAGCCATAGCGTACCAATGCCCAATGTGGAGGTCTCCTGAGGTATAGGGGAACATGGTCAGAGCGTAAAATTTTGGCTGACTGCTATCTTCTTTGACCTCATAGATGCGGTCAGCAGCCCATTTCTCCTGCCATTTCCTCTCGATTTCTTGAGGGTTATATTTCAGAGCCATATCGGTAGAAGTTTAACCTAATTTTAAGGTAAATTAAAGACCTTGTACTCGTTCCATAAGATTAGCGGCACTTGACTTCCTTGTCATTGCGAGGCATTTCAGTGCCGAAGCAATCTCGAATGGAGAGGCGGTTGACTACTAATCATGCAAGCAAGTACCAGCCTTCTGGTATATAATTGAAGCAAGTTTTTGACACAGAAAACATAAAACTCCAAACCGAAATGACAAATAAGCATAAATGGTATCTATTTTCACTTCTTGGATTAGCCTTTCTACTGGCTGGCTCCATTGTCGCATGTGAAAAACAAGCGCCTCCGTCACCCTCAGCCATAGCTGTGAGCCCTTTAAGCTTTAGCTTCAGTGTCGAGCAAGAAGAGCCTAGCCCGCCAAACCAGACGTTGAGTATAGGGAACTCTGGTAACGGGATGCTAAGTTGGTCAATTAGTGACAGTGCTCCCTGGCTTAGTGTAAGCCCGACTAGTGGCAGCTCCACTGGAGAGATGGATGGCGTAAGCCTATCAGTGGATACCTTTGGGATGACCACGGGCAACTATGCCGCCATCATCACTATCTCTGCTCCAGGAGCCTCCAATACTCCCCAAACGGTAGTAGTAAACCTAACCATCAATCCTCCGCCAGCGGAGTAAACAGAGCAAGTAATTGATGCCTTAGATACTGACAAACTTTTAGAAATCGGATATAGTCATCCAGAGGAAGTAGTCACAGTTGAGGGAATTGTGGTTAGGACTTATTATGCTGAAAAGTCCAAAGGGCAACCGACTTTCTTAGATTTCCATGATCCTTATGAGGGATATTTTAAGTGTATAATTTGGCAGGAAGATAGGCAAACCGGTGAACCCATAAGGGACAAATTTATCGAGGCATTCCCGCCTAATCCTGAAACCTATTTCTTGAATAGGAAAGTGGGAGTAAAAGGCAGAATTGATGTTTACAAAGGATCACCAGAAATCGTCTTGCTTGACCCTTCACAGATTTGGATTGTGGAATAAAGGGCGGTTAGTAATCACCCTTGCCTTAGTTTTAACTCTCTTAGCCACAAGCTGCAGCAGGGTTAATGAGAATACATTTTTTGTTACTCGCGTTATTGATGGGGACACAATAGAGATTGAGGGCGGATATCACATGCGTTACATTGGTATTGATACACCGGAAAAGGGCGAGCCTTATTATCTTGAGGCTACAGAGGCTAATCGCAGCTTGGTTGGGAGTAAGAAAGTTCGACTGGAGAAAGATGTTGAGGATAAAGATGAATATGGTCGTTTGCTTAGATACGTTTGGGTGGATGATACAATGGTTAATGCGGAGCTTGTCAGGTTAGGCTATGCTTATTCACATTACTACCCTCCAAATACCAAGCACCTAGTATATTTTCTTCAATTGGAGAAGGAAGCACGGCAGCAAAAACGAGGATTGTGGAGCAGTTAGGCTATGGAGAAGGTTCGATTGTGGTAATCAAAGCTAAAAATGAATTGGTGGGTCAATGTGGACAGTTCCCGAACTTTTCTTTGAGAAGAAACAATTCATTCCAGCCTTACAGCAGCTGCTTGTCTCCTGTCCAGGACATACTGATTAACTTTACCTTATCTAGAAATGTTCGCCAATTGGTTGAGCTGGCTACATTATAGCTACAATATTATTCCGTAAAGTACCAATCCGATATTTGTGTCCGCCCAGTCTAGGAAATTGATACCGGGCTTGTGCGCTGAGACGTTCTTCATGTGAGACCCTCGACTATCTTGCTAGCCTTTTTAACTTTTCCACTAGCGACTTTATGGCCTCAGCATAATCCGACATCATCTCTGCGGTTAGCCAGTTCTCGTAGAAATTTTGATGAAGGGCACCGACAAGGTCAAAACACCTCAGAAGTTCGCTGGCATTTAGTTCTTTGCGCAGCGTAGTTATAAAGCCACGAAAGGCTCCCCTTTCTGATGGAGCCTGGTGCAGAGAGTATGCCTTGAGAGATGAGAACGCCTTACGCTTGTCAAGGCTGGACAACTTCGATGTAAACGGCTTGACAGCCATAGTGAAGCATGCTAAGCTATTATTTGGTTTCTTTGGAAAATTTTGAAAGAGTTCATTCTTAACATTGACTGCAGGCTAGTATATGAGCCTGGCAAGGGCATAGAGATACACCTAAAGCCTGAAGGAAGCCTTCCTCAAGAAGTGCTTCGACACTTGAGCCAGGCGGGGAAGGAGATATCCTTAGCGCTTCAGTATTTCTCTAAACCGGAGAAAGGAAGATCGCAAAGGGTGAGAACTAAAATTAAAATAGAATAGGAGGTGTGAAAATGGGGAAAATTGAATTTGAGCATGGGCTTGAACTCGAGCATGGAGAGGGAGGCGAGTATATCTTAAGGTTCAGAACACCAAAGATTAAGATTTTTCCTGATCCCACGAGAGGGCATCTGAAGCAGGCAAGAAAGGAAGTTCTCCTCGCAGTGCGAAGTCTTATCGATGAGGCAATAGAAGGCGAGAAGAAGGGTGAGGGATAACCTCCATCGAAAAGAGGTGATTCTTTATGATGAACCTCACTCTAAGGCAGAGGGTTTTCCTCAAAAGATTTATCGAGCTCTATCAAAAGGAAGGAGAGCCTATTCATTATAGCAGAGTTGCCCGATGCTTAGGTCTGAGCAACTCCACTGCTTATGACATGCTGAGGCTCCTTGGGCAGAAAGGTCTAGTAAACTCCCAATATCTTTTACCAAAGCCATCTTCTGGTCCTGGTCGATCGAGTATTCTCTTTTTTCCCATAGAGGCAGCAATGAGTCTTTTCTCGCACCTGGCTAGAGGGGCCACAGATCAGCAAGAGTGGAGGGAGGTGAAAGCTTATATCATGGAAAGTTTGCGCCAGGAAAGGCCGCTTGAAAATGGTGTTTTATTACGAAAGCTACTTGATAGCATACCTAAAGCTCGCTCACCGTTGGTTATCTCGGCTGAGGTCATAACGGCTCTTTTATTAGGCTTAAGGAGAGCGGAACTCAGGCTTGGGAAGGAGAGCCCAATAAATGTGCTCCTTGAAGGGCCGATAAGCAAGATCGGCATGAGTATGTTAGTAGGATTTGCCTTTAGCCTTTACCTCACTGATCAGGCAGGAAGGAAACTTCTCTCAAACTTCGAGAGCTATGTCAGAAGATGCGAGTCAGCCCTGCAAGAACTGAGCGAGGAGAGCCTGATGGCGCTACACCGGTTTACCTGGGATGTTTGGGAAGCCCTGAAAGCAACAACAGGAAGGTAAATTTTTGGCTTAATTTTTTGGTTTCTTTCAATAAAGCGACAGGGTAATAAAGGGGGGATATGAGCAGAATTCTTCTCTTCATCGGAAAAGGCGGTGTAGGTAAAACAACAATAGCTGCAGCGACAGCAATGCACGCTGCAAAGCAGGGATATAAGACCATTGTCATAAGCACTGATACTGCTCATAGCTTGGGTGACAGTTTGGATTGCTTGCTGGGACCTGAGCCGGTGCCTGTTCACCCCAATCTGTGGGCTCAGGAATCGAATATTCTCTACAACATTGAGAAGCACTGGGGCACTGTTAAGAGATGGCTGGCAGAGCTGATGGCCTGGTGAGGAGTGGATGAAATCGTTGCTGAAGAAATTGCCGTCCTTCCTGGAATGGAGGAGCTAGCTAGCCTTCTCTGGGTTGACTACTATGAGCGCACTCAAGAATATGATGTCATCGTGGTAGATTGCGCACCTACAGGAGAATCCCTGCGGCTGCTTACTTTCCCCGAAATAGCGCAATGGTGGTTAAACAAGCTCCTGCCAGTGGGACGCAGGATAGCACCAATAGCTTATCCTATGGTGCATCGTTTCACTGATATGCCCCTGCCCGATCAACAAATCTTCACTACCATAGAAGACCTTTTTGGACAACTTGAGAGGTTGCACTCACTGTTAGCTAATTCTAAGTGCACTACAGTGCGTCTTGTTCTCAACGCAGAGAAGATGGTAATTAGAGAGGCGCAGCGCACTTATACCTATCTTAATCTTTATGGCTACGCTACCGATGCCGTGATCTGCAATCGCCTTATTCCCCAAGATGCTGATGGTAGCTATTGGGAGGGGTGGAAGAGCATCCAGAGAGAACACCTTCAGCTTATCGAGGAGTGCTTCTCACCGCTGCCAATTTTTAGGCTTCCTCTCCTGGAGTGTGAGGTAGTAGGAGCAGAGGCGCTTGAGCAGATAGGTCACTTACTCTACCAGGAGGAAGACCCAACAAGTTTCTTCTTCGAGGGAAAGCCAATGAGCATTGACCACAATGACAACGGTTATACCGTTAGCCTGCAACTTCCCCTAATAAGCAAGGAGGATGTCTCGTTAATGAGGAGTGGCGATGAACTTATTGTCACCATAGGTAACCAGAGACGCAATATTCTCCTGCCTCAAGTGCTCACAAGGTGCCAAGTGGAGGGGGCAAAATTGGATGCCGGTTCTCTGCGTATCAGATTCGAGGAAAAACCAAATAGTTTGCCCTAGAGTCAAATAATGGCAAATGAGAAAGGTAAGATAAGGAAGTATCCCTATAAGATTATGGAGTACGAGATGCGACTCATATGACTAAGAAGCATTTCCTCCCAGGTGTTTTGCTTTTCTAAGGATGGACGAGAGATACATTGATGTAGACGGGATTTCTATCCGCTATGTTTCCAAGGGCAGGGGTCCCAAGCTCATGCTTTTCCATGGTCTCGGAGAATTCCTGGAGACATGGTGGGGTAACATCGATTCCCTAAGCCAATATTACACGGTTTACGCCGTAGACTTGCCGGGGCATGGATTATCGCAGAAGCCTGATGTTAGCTATACCCTGGATTTTGCTACAAACTTTGCTCTTGGCTTCATGGAAGCCTTGGGGATCAAGCATGCCAGTTTGATAGGGCATTCCGTGTGCGGATCGCTGTGCTTGAACCTTGCCATCAAGTTCCCTGAAAAAGTTGACAGCCTTATCCTGGCGGGCAGCACCGGCCTGAGCAGGAAGGAAGCGTCTCTTCTTTACCGACTGGTAATGGTGCTATACGAACTCGTAACCGAGCCAACAAAGGCTCATGTCCTGGCAGGTGTAAAGACGGCATTTTATAACCCTGATATCGTCACTGAGGAGTTGGTGGACAAAGCCTATCAATACTTGATGATGTCCAAGACAAAGGATGCCCTGTTAAATATACTGCGGAGCAATGTCAGCACCAACGGCATTAAGCCTGAGGTGATCCTGGCTGACAGGCTTCATCTAGTTAAATCACCCACCTTGATCATCCATGGTGTTAAGGACCGTGTTGTATTGGTGGGACATGCCCAGGATGCCTGTAGTCTTATCCCTAGGGCAAAATTAAAGGTGTTCGATGAATGTGGCCACTGTCCGCATATAGAAAAGTCCGAGGAATTCAATCAGTCGGTGACAGCCTTTTTGAAAGGGTAAACAAAAACTATGCCAGAATTTTTAACAACAATTAATTGGTTAAGTCCTTCTACATAAATAAATCTTTGCTTTACATTAAAAAAGGAGCAACAGATGTTATTAGTATCATTAAAACAAAGGTAGCGAGAAAAATGACGACAAAGCAGGAAAGTATGCTAAGTATTATTATTCCTACATTAAATGAAGAAAGGCTTTTGCTGGCGTTATTGTCCTCTATAAAAGAGCAAAGTTTTATAAATTACGAAGTAATAGTGGCAGATGCTGGTTCTGAAGATGGCACACTTGAAATAGCTAAAAAATATGGTTGCAGGATCGTTGCTGGCGGTGGGTTGCCTGCTATTGGTAGAAATAATGGCGCGAAAGTAGCAAGAGGAAATTATTTACTATTCTTAGATGCTGATGTAATTCTACCTAAAGATTTTTTAAAAACAGCTATTGATGAATTTGAGAACAGGAATCTTGATGTTGCTTCTTGCCGTATGGTTCCTTTAAGCAGTAAAAGGATTGATTTTATATTTCATGATGCGGTTAATTTTTATCTCCTGACCACTCAGTATTTTTATCCTCATGCGCCAGGATTTTGTATTTTAATTAAAAAGAATATCCATAATGCTATTAATGGTTTTGATGAAGGGATCAAATTGGCTGAGGATCATGACTATGTTAATAGAGCTAAAAAGTATGGAGAATTTAGGATTCTTTATTCCCCAAAAATTTTGGTTTCCATAAGACGGCTGGAGACAGATGGGAGGTTTAATATTTTAACAAAATATTTATTATGTGAGATGCATAGAATAGCAATAGGCGAAATTAAGACTGACATTTTCAATTATAAGTTTGGACATTATTATAAAAAGGTGAAAAAGTTTTCATAACTGAACTGAGAGCGCATTTACCTCTTTTCTAAAAAGCGGTGGTTCGTCTGCAAAGCGGGCGAGCAAAAAGGGGGCTGAGGGAAAACCACAGCTCCAAAATTTGGGACTGGATAAATTTTTTTGCTTGCCCGCCGAAGCGAGGGGCGAAGCCCCGAGCGAGGCGGCTAATTCAATATGGTGGAGCTGATGGGATTCGAACCCACTACCTTTTGACTGCCAGTCAAACGCTCTCCCGATTGAGCTACAGCCCCACTGTCAGGCAACTGTAGCACGGAATCAGAGGGTTTTCAAGCTAGAAGCTCAGCCCAAGCCACTGGAGTATCGACCGCAAGCCAAAGTACCCCAGATAGGCGATGAACATGTTCTTCACCGTCCTCCCTGCCCAGGTCATGAGGAAGAACCGGGACAGCCGGAAGCGAAGCATGCCCATGCACACGGCGAAGGGATAGTACAGAGGATTAATGATCGACGCCATAAGCAAGACAGCTTTGGAGCCGTGGCGCTGCGCCATGTAGCTGAATCGATTGTAGAGGCTGCTGTTGCTGTCTTGCAACAACCCTCGGCCGCCATAGCCGGTCAGATAAGCACCAATGGCACCTGTAGCTTCGCCGATTCCGGCTACGGCGCCAACTACAGCCGGATTCAGCACACCGCCCAGAGTGAATGTAAACAGCAAGCCAAGACCAGGCACCACCAGAGTACCGCTGGCAAACAGGCTGACAAGAAAGCAACCAAGGTATCCCCATCTAGCTATCTGATCCAGATAGATCCGATGCTGGATGATGAGAACACACAGGACTATGGTTACTGCCAGAGACAAGCCACCTACAATGGCTTCCCTTCTGGGCACCTTCCCTTTCACAGCCTCACATTATACAGGAAAAGCATGCTGAGGAGGCCAACGACTACGTTTCCGCTGCGGCGGATTTCACAACGCCAAATACGAGGCCCTCATCCTTCACGTCGATGGCAATGGTGTCCCCCTCCTTAAACTCGCCCTGCAGTATCTTCGCAGACAGAGGGTTGTCCACGTGTTTTTCGATAGCACGACGCAAGGGGCGGGCCCCATATATCGGATCATAGCCAGTTGTCACGAGCCACGACTTGGCTTCACTACTGACCTCAAGCTTTATGTTGCGCTCAGCTAACCTCCCTTCTGTGTCCCGAATGAGCAACTCGATCACTTTCTTCAAGTGTCCTTCGGTTAGAGGGTGGAAGACGATGATATCGTCTATTCGGTTCAGCAATTCGGGACGGAAAGCCTTCTTCAAGGCGCTTTCTATGTTTTGCTTCATTCTCTGCTCGCCGGCTTCGTCCCTGTGCCCGAAGCCAATAGCCTGGTGCTGGAACTCCTCAGTGCCCAGGTTGCTGGTCATGATGACCACCGAGTTCTTGAAGTCCACGGTCCTGCCGTGCCCATCAGTAAGCCTGCCATCCTCCAGTAGCTGCAGCAGTACGTTGGCTACGTCAGGATGCGCCTTTTCCACTTCGTCAAACAGGATGACTCTGAAAGGGCGACGACGCACCGCCTCAGTCAATTGGCCCCCTTCATCATAGCCCACGTAGCCCGGCGGCGCTCCGATGAGACGGGACACAGTGTGCTTTTCCATATACTCCGACATATCCAGCCTCACCATGGCATTCTCATCATCGAAGAGGAACTGTGCCAGGGCACGCGCCAGTTCCGTCTTACCCACTCCAGTAGGACCAAGGAAGATGAAGCTGCCGATAGGCCGTTTCGGGTCCTTGAGCCCCGCCCGGCCCCGCCTTACGGCTTCAGAAACGGCTTTCACTGCCTCTTCTTGATTCACTATCCTTTCGTGGATTCTCTCCTCCATATGAACCAGTTTCTCAGTTTCGGCCTCAAGCATTCGAGAAACCGGGATGCCCGTCCACTGCGAAACCAACTGAGCGATGTCCTCTTCATCCACCACACCATCAATCTTCTTTTCCTTCTGCCACTGGAGT
>JAGMDB010000092.1 GCA_023128875.1 Dehalococcoidia bacterium
CAGTTTATTTTGACGCAACACGGCCTATTCATTACATCAGCAAGCGTTTTATACTTACATAAGCACACCTCCTCATATTTCAGCGCCTTGGAAAAGCTTTCCATAGTAGTCTTTTCATAGGGATTTCCCTTCCGTGACATGCTGCACACCCTGGTCTGAGTGACGGATTGTGCCCGGGGCTGGGTGCCTGTGATATGGGAGCATTGCCTAATGTCTATTCAGGATACCAGAGTGTGATTGACGAAAAAGCGCGAGCAAAGTTTGGGAATGCCTGGAATGCGAAGCTACCTGAAAAACCGGGGCTGACCGTAGTTGAGATGATAAATGAGGCAGCCAAAGGAAATATAAAGGCAATGTATATAATGGGCGAAAATCCAATGGTATCTGATCCAGACATCAGCCATGTCAGGAAAGGACTGGAAAACCTTGAATTTATCGTTGTACAGGATATATTCCTCACCGAGACTGCCCAGTTGGCTGATGTTGTACTTCCGGCAACATCTTATGCTGAGAAGGAAGGCACATTTACCTCCACAGAGCGTCTGGTACAGATGGTGAGGAAGGCGATTGAGCCTCTCGGCGAGAGCAAAGCTGATTGGGAGATAATCTGTAGTCTGGCTAAGACAATGGATTCCAAGGAATTTGGATATGGCTCGCCTGCTGAGATTATGGATGAGATAGCATCATTAACTCCCAGCTATGGGGGCATAGTGTATGATAGACTAAGATCAGGTGGATTGCACTGGCCGTGTCCATCTAAGGAACACCCGGGGACTCCTTATTTGCATAAGGAAAGGTTTACCCGTGCTAATGGCAAGGGCAAATTTTGGAACATAGAATTTAAAGAGCCAGCAGAACTTCCTGATGAGGAATACCCTTTCATGTTAACCACGGGGAGAACAATATTTCATTTCCATACGGGGACAATGACCAGGAAAACAGAATTACTAAACAAGGAGGCTCCCACGGGCTATGTGGAGATTGCTCCTAAGGATGCTGCCAGGTTGGCATTAGCTAATGAAGAATTTGTGTTGGTTCAAACTCGTAGAGGCCGGATTGAGATCAAAGCATTAGTAACGGAAAGGGTGCCTGAGGGTGTGATTTTCATACCATTTCATTTCGCTGGATGCGCAGCAAACGTCTTAACGAATCCAGCGTTGGACCCAAAGGCAAAGATCCCCGAACTTAAAGTATGTGCCGCAAAATTGAAAAAGGTAAAAGTTTCATAAATTATCCTGTAGCCGAAGATGGCGCAGGTTTTATATTGCTCAAAAACTGGTAAATATCGAAGAAAGTGGAAGAGAAGCTATTCCAGAGGTTGCAGGCCTTGTTTGGGGGAGATAAGCTCAACGTGGCAGCCTTGCTCTGCATGCTCCAATCATAACTGAATTGCCCCTTATCTCAGGCTCACCTTGTATTGGAAGAGACTAGTGCCTTGACTTTAGTAAGGCGATTAATTATAGTAGCGGGCATTAAAAAAAATGAGGAAGGAGTGATTAAAAGAATGATTAGAAGTGAGCTGGTTATCGTTGGGGGTAATGCGGGAGGACTTCAGGCTGCTATTTGTGCTCAAAAGCACCAGCACCTGAAGGACATAATTGCTATTCGGCCGGAGGAAAAGGCCTTGGTCCCGTGCGGTATACCTTATATTTACGGTACGCTAGGCGATGTTGAGAAAAATATACTGCCCGACAAACTTTTTGGTGATGCCAAACTAAAGAGGGGCGAGGTGGCCTCTATCGACCGCAAGGCTAAGACAGTTATCCTCAAGGATGGCGAGATAATTGGCTACAATAAGTTGGTACTGGCTACTGGGTCAAACCCTGTGGAGCCGCCAATCCCAGGGGCAGATAAACGGAATGTTTGGTTTGTGAGGAAAGATTTTGACTATCTTGAACAGCTTGCTTCAGCTATGGACAGTGCAAGGCATATAGTGGTTATCGGCGGTGGTTTCATCGGGGTTGAGTTTGCCGACGAGTGCCACAAACGAGGCCCTGAGGTCACTATAGTGGAGCTATTGGAACACTGCCTGCAGTTAATTTGCCCTGAACAGCTATGCGTTCGTGCTGAAGATGCCTTGAGAGATAGGGGTGTCAAAGTCGCCACGAGTAATACTGTGAAATCTATTGGTGGTACTGATAAAGTAGAGTTTGTTACGTTGGAAAGTGGCGAGAAAATCGAGTGTGATATGGTAATCATAGGAATCGGAGTAAAACCAAATACCAAACTGGCGGAAGAAGCTGGTTTGGAGATTGGCCCCACTCGCGGTATTAAGGTTGATGAATTCCAGAGGACTACCGGTCTTGATATCTTCGCTGTCGGTGACTGTGCCGAAAAATACTCCTTCTTCAACAGCGCGCCAATTCCCCTTCGGCTCGCCTCGATTGCAACGCGCGAGGGCAAAATTGCCGCGGCGAATCTCTATAGCCCCCAATGGCGGAATATTGGGACCCTAGGTGTCTTTTCCACAATCATCGGAGAGACCGCCATTTCTATGGCCGGGCTGACCGATGCCGAAGCGGCTAAGGTCGGCTACTATGATATCGTTGTGGGTGAGGCTGAATCAGCATCTAAACACCCAGGTACTATGCCAGGTGCCGAGTCGATGAGGGTCAGGCTTATATTCGCTCGCAGGTCTGGCAAGTTGCTGGGAGGCTGCGCTTGCTGCGCCATGACCGCAGGCGAATTTAGTAATATTCTGGCAGCTTGCATAGTAAACGGGATGACCATGGAGCAGGTGGCTCTTTTCCCCATGGGCACTCATCCGTGGCTTACTGCTTCTCCCTTGGCTTACCAGCTGACTGATGCTGCTAGTAATGCATTGCATAAGGTTAAAGGAGTGGCAGCATAATTCAGCATAATAGGAAAAATCACTTTAGCTGAGCCTACTATCGATTGCAGCAGGGCAAGTTCATTTTATTTTTCCTTTGCTCTGGGTGCTTGTTACCTTATTACTTTCCGCACGAATCAGTGTAGAGGCGATTAGCTTTGACATTCCCATAGGATATTGATATACTGAGCGCTCGTACAATAAGAAGATAAAATAAGGAGGAAACTAGGAGATGGCTTTTAAATCACCTAAAGCTACAGTTGAAGCGATTGATGCTGCCGGCTGTTCCAAGGCCGACCTGACGTGGGGCCAGTTACTAACCCTGGGGTTTTTGGCAGGGGCGTTTATAGCCTTTGGTGGGCTATTGGCGCTCGTGGTTGGTGGTGGCGTGCCAGCTATTAAAGCAGCAAATCCTGGATTACAAAAATTCATCTTTGGCGCTGTGTTCCCTGTCGGGTTGATACTTGTTGTAATCGCCGGCGCCGAATTATTCACAGGCAACTGTGCTTGTTGCATCCCAGCACTGCTGGCCAGAAAAGTAAAAAGGACTGCCTGTGCCAGGAATTGGGTGGTGTCTTACATCGGTAATTTCATAGGTTCACTCTTTGTGGCTTTCTTCTTAGTTTATCTAACCGGCCTATTAGCTAAAGACCCATGGTTGGCTAGTACCATTGCCGTTGCTGAAGCAAAGGTATCCCAAGGTTTTTGGCCGCTCTTTCTCAAGGGTATCGGTTGTAACTGGCTGGTCTGCCTGTCAGTATGGCTCGCCGTTGCCTCAGAAGATACCATTGGCAAGGTCTGGGGCGTCTGGTTCCCGATTATGGCTTTCGTGGCTATTGGCTTTGAGCACAGTATCGCCAACATGTTCTTCATTCCAGTGGGCATCTTCTATGGCGCTGCGGTAACTTGGAGTCAGTTTTTCGTTACCAACCTTATTCCAGTTACCCTGGGAAACATTGTAGGCGGTGCTTTCTTTGTGGGTGGGGTTTACTGGTACGTCTACGGGGAGCGGCCTAACAAAGAGACTCGTACCATTCCACAGAAGAGTTAGAAGTTAAGGCTTTTCTTAGCTAAGCGGCTGATGACCTCTCATTTCTAAAAAGCTTGCCTAAAATAAGATTTGGGAGGGCAAAATCGTTGCTACTTAACTTAGCTTTTCTATCTTTACCGCTGAGACTTTGAGCTCGGGAATTTTAGCCACAGGATCCAGAGCGTCGTTAGTTAAGAGATTTGCTGCTGATTCCCCGAAATGAAATGGCATAAAGACCTGGCCTGCATTCACCCGGTTAGTAAATTTTACTTTCACTTTGATCTCACCACGGCGCGAGTTTATCTTTACCCAATCGCTATCACTGACTTTCAATTTGTTGCCATCCTGTGGGTTCATTTCCAGAAATCCCTCTTTGACAAGGTTGTCTAATGCCCTCGCCCGTCGGGATAAAGACCCTGTGTGGAAATGTTGGAGAATTCTACCTGTGTTGAGCAAGAAGGGGTATTCTTCGTCTGGGAGTTCCGCAGGGGGTATGTAGTCTATAGGGCTAAAGAAGCCTTTTCCATTTGGCCTGGTGAATTTATCTTTGTATAGATAAGCTGTGCCTGGGTGGTCACGACCTGGGCAGGGCCATTGCAAACCATTGTTACTGGCCAGTCGGTCATAATGAACTCCGCCATAAATAGGGGTCAGGGATGCAATTTCATCCATCACTTCTGTAGGCGAATCATAATTCATTGGGTGCCCCATTCTTTGGCTTATTTCACATATGATCTTCCAGTCTTGATTACTTTGTCCAACTGCAGAAATAGCTTTACGGATACGCTGGATTCTGCGTCCAGTGTTAGTGAAGGTTCCATCTTTCTCAAAAGAGGTGACACCTGGCAAGACTACATCAGCCATTTGCGCTGTTTCTGTCAGGAAAACATCCTGGACTACCAGGAAATCTAGATTCCTTAATCCTTCTTTTACATGATTAAGGTTGGGGTCGCTTAGCATTGGGTTTTCACCCATTATGTAAAGCCCCTTGATTTTTCCTTTACTGGCTGCATCTACTATTTCTACTATGGTCAACCCTGCATCAGGAGAAAGCTCTGTCTTCCACGCTTTCTCAAATTTTTCTTTGATTTGAGGGTCGCTGACTTTCTGGTAGCCTGAATAGACATTGGGCAAAGCGCCTAAATCACAGGCGCCTTGAACATTACTTTGCCCTCGCAGGGGGTTAACACCGGTGCCCTCTCTCCCAATATTTCCGGTGAGCATAGCCAGGTTAGCCAGGGATTTAACATTGTCTGTGCCGGTGGTATGTTGTGTTATGCCCATTGCAAAAATGATCGAAGCTCTTCCTGCTTTCGCGTATAGCTTTGCTGCGGCGACCAGCTTATCATTGGGGATGCCTGTAATTTCTTCCACCTTTGCAGGAGTATATTTAGAAACCACTTTTTTAAGTTCCTGGAAATTCTCTGTGCGGTTCTGTATAAATTCTTGATCATGTAGCCCCTCAGTTATGATTACATTCATTAGCCCATTGATCCAGGCAACGTCGCTTCCGCCTCTCTGCCTCATCCATACCTGGGCATATTTTGCTATCTCTATCTGTCGGGGATCTACTACAATTAATTTCAAGTTACCATATGTTACGGAATGCTTGAGCAGGTCACCAATCACAGGGTGGGATTCAGTAGTATTAGATCCAGTTATCAGCACGACATCCGATTTCTCAAACTCACGAATTGAGTTAGTCATTGCACCACTACCAAAAGCCCAGGCAAGGCCTGCTACAGTAGATGCATGGCAGAGGCGAGCACAATGATCCACGTTGTTCGTGCCGAAACAGGAACGGACAAATTTTTGAAACAGGTAATTCTCCTCATTAGTGCATTTTGCTGATGAGAACCCAGCTAATGTATCGCTGCCATAGCTATTTTTTAATTCCCCAAACTTACTGGCAACCAAATCCAGGGCTTCGTCCCAAGTTGCCTGCTCGAATTTGCCATTTCGTTTAACCAATGGAGTGGTAAGGCGGTCGGGGTGGTTAACATAGTCGAGGCCAAAGCGCCCTTTAACGCAGGCGTGTCCCCTATTATCAGGCCCATCTTCAACTGCATAAACCTTTATGGGCTTGTTATCCTTGATATTCAATTCTAGCTGGCAGCCGACCCCACAATAAGGACATGTGGTCTGGATTTTCTGTAATTCCCAGTTCCTTCCCTGGAAGCGCGATGATTTCTCCGTTAGCGCTCCAGTGGGGCAAGCTTGGATGCAAGCTCCACACGAAGCACAATCAGTCTGGGCTATTGGCTCACTTGCTCCAGCACCTATGACTATTGCAGGACCGCGGCTTGTGAATTCCAGAATGTTCCGGCCTGCAATTTCTGCACATGCGCGGACACAGCGCCCGCAAAGAATGCACCTGTTTGGATCTCTTCTAATTACCTCGCTGGAATCATCAATTGGTTTAATTTCTCTATTCATTGGGAAACGCACTTCATCGATGCCGAACTGGTAAATTAAATCCTGTAGCTCACAGTGTCCGTTGCTCTCGCAAGTCAGGCAATTGTGTTCATGCTCTGATAGAATCATTTCCAAATTCAACCGGCGCAAGTCGTTGAGCTCCTCGTCTTCGGTTATAACTTCCATTCCATCAGCCACCACTGTACAGCATGAAGGTACAAGGCCTCGCATCCCCTTAACCTTAACCAGGCAAAGCCTGCAGGCTCCGACGGTGCTTAGCCCCTTCTTATAGCACAGGTGTGGGATTTTAAACCCGTTTTCCTCACAAACATCTAGCAGATTAACCCCTTCTTCAACTTCACAAACCTTTTCATTAATGAGTATCTTCGCCATTTTAATATTGCTCCTTTAGCTTAATTCAGCATCGCATCTGAGACATCTTTCTGCTTCTTCCATTGCCTCTTCCTTTGAATAGTTAGACGTGGTTTCTTGAAAGTTTGCAGTTCTTATTTCCACATCACTTTCTTTAATCTTCACTCGTGGTTTTTCCTGTGGATCTTCATCAGGTGCAAATGGAATTTGATATCTCTCATGGTCTTCTCTCTCTGGTATAGGACCTAAAGCTTCTCCTCTTAAGTACCTTTTAATTGAGGACACGGCTCGCTGTCCCGCGGCAACTGCGTCTATAACTGTAAGGGGTCCTGAGACTGCGTCTCCGCCAGCGAATACGCCTTCCATATTGGTTGCTAGAGTCCTTTGGTCTACTACTATAGTTCTATTTTTGGCTAGCTTTATCTTGTCATCATCCAGGAAATCGCTTTCTGGGAATTGGCCAATTGATTCTATGACTGCATCGGCCTCGATTACGTATTCAGCGCCTTCGATTTTATAGGGTTTTTTCCTCCCGCTTCTATCAAATTCCCTGAGTTCCATCCTGGCACATTTCACCTTGCTGACTTTGCCGTCTCCCATAATTCCAATCGGAATGCTAAGGCAATCTATTTTAATACCCTCTTGTTCAGCGGCTTCAATATCTTCCTCTATCGCGGGCATATCTTTTCTCTCTCTTCTGTACACTATCCTCACATCCGCTCCCATTCTTTTTGCTACCCGTGCGCAATCCATTGCACTATTTCCCCCTCCGATTACAATGACGCTTTTCCCAAGCTCTACTTGTTTGCCTAAGTTTGCGTTGCGTAGAAATTCTACTCCCCAATAGACTCCCTCCAAATTTTCTCCTGGAATATCCATTTTTCTCTCACCGTGAGCTCCGATAGCCAGGAATACTGCTTTAAATCCTTTACTAAACAAACCTTCGATAGTTTCGATGTGGGTATTTAGCTTAATTTCAACCCCCATTTTCTTTATCTGCTCTATTTCATAATTAAGGATACTATTTGGCAATCTGTATTCTGGAATGCCCACGGCGAGCATCCCCCCGGCAGCTGGCAAGGCCTCAAAAATAGTAACCCTGTAGCCATCTATTACCAGGTCGTAAGCAGCCGAGAGTCCTGCAGGGCCAGAACCCACAATGGCGATTCTTTCATCTCTCATCTGCTTTGACTGAGGGTTATACTCAAAATGATTCGCGTAAGCGTAATCAGCCACGAACCGTTTTATATGCCTGATTGCTATTGGCTCATCCAGATTTCCCCTCTCGCACTTAGATTCGCAGGGGTGATTACATACTCTTCCTAATACAAGAGGAAGGGGATTTGTCTGTCTGATTACTTTGTAGGCTTCTTCAAACTTGCCTTCTTTTACCAATGCTAGGTAGGTAGGTGCATCTTGATTTACGGGGCAAGCGTTCTGGCATTTAGTTCTAAATAAGGCAGCGCAAATGCCAGCAGGACATACTTTGTCAATTATATGTGCCTCGTATTCATCTCTGAAATGGCGAATAGTGCTTAAAGTGGGGTTGGCAGCAGTTTGCCCTAATGCGCACAGCGCTGTTTTTTCGATGCCTTTTGCCAGATTTTCCAAGGCTTCCAGGTCTTCTATTTTTCCTTTGCCTTCTGTTATCTTGGTCAAAGTATCTATCATTAATGGAAGCCCTCTGCGACAGGGAAGGCACTTCCCGCAGGATTCATCCTTATCAAATTCCAGGAAAAACCTCGCTGTATCCACCATGCAAGAATCCTCATCTAAGACAACCATGCCGCCAGAACCCATCATGGAGCCGATTTCTTTAAGAGATTCGTAGTCTATAGACATGTTCAGGTATTCGGCAGGAACGCAGCCACCTGAAGGGCCGCCTAACTGAACTGCCTTGAATTTCTTCCCATTGAGAATTCCTCCACCAATATCAAAAACTACTTCACCAAGGCTGATTCCCATTGGGACTTCAATTAAGCCGGTGTTATTTATCTTGCCAGTCAGGGAAAATACCTTTGTGCCTTTAGTGCCTTCTGTTCCAACTGAACTCCACCAGGATGCACCATTGCGAATGATAAGAGGTATATTGGATAAGGTCCCAACATTGTTTATCACGGTAGGCTTTCCAAACAAGCCTTCGTTTGCTGGGAAGGGAGGTCTTGGTCTGGGGTTCCCCCTTTTTTGTTCTAACGATGCTAATAGAGCAGTCTCTTCCCCACATACAAACGCTCCAGAGCCAAGGAAAAGCTCGATATCAAAATTGAAATCAGTGCTAAAGATATTTTGCCCTAAGAATCCATATTTCCTTGCTTGATCAAGTGCTACTTTTAGAGTCTCCACCGCAAGCGGATATTCAGCTCTAACATATATGTATCCTTTGCTGGCACCAATCGCGTATCCAGCGATGGCCATCCCTTCTAAAACTGCGTGTGGATTTCCCTCCAGTTCAGATCTGTTCATGTAAGCGCCGGGGTCGCCTTCATCAGCATTACAGACTATATACTTCTGATTCCCTTTGGCTTTGAATGCGAAACTCCACTTAACCCCTGTAGGGAAACCAGCCCCACCTCTTCCTCTCAACCCGGATTTCTTAACCTCTTCGATAACTTCTTCCTGCCCCATTTGCAAAGCTTTTCCTAGAGCAAAATAGCCTTCACTTGCGATATAATCCTCAATTATCATCGGGTCAATCAAACCATTGTTATGCAAAACTCTTCTAGTTTGTTTGGCATAGAAATCCATGTCGTACAGTGAAACAACCTTTCGTTTTTTCACTGGATCGAAAAACAACAGCCTCTCCACTATCTCTTTATTGATGACATGTTTTTGGATAATCTCCTCTATATCCTTGCCCTGTACACGGGTGTACAGAGTGCCACCTGGATGAATAACAACTATGGGCCCTTTTTCACAGAGCCCCTGGCATCCTGTAGGTACAACTTCTACTTTGTCCTGGAGATTATGTTTTTTAATGACTCTGTCAAAAATTTTATAGAGATTTTCTTCCCCTGCAGAAGCAATACACCCACTTCCCCTGCACATCATGATACTGATCTTCCGTGTATCGTCTTTTGTTAAGGGGCGCCTATCCATGCGTCTGTCCAATTTCGGCTTGTATTCGTCTCTTATTTTTATCAGTTCTTCAATGTTCATAGTTTCACCTTAGTTATATTTCTCCAATACCTCTTTTACTTTTGCTGGTTTCATCCTTCCGTAAACTTTACCGTCCACAGTTATCACTGGCCCAATTGCGCAACACCCCAAACACCTGATTACCTCCAGCGAAAATCTCCTGTCGACAGTGGTTTGCCCTGGTTCTACTTTGTATTTCTTTCTTATTTCACCTAAAATATCCTTGGCGCCTCTAACATAACAGGCAGTTCCCATGCAGGCAGTTACGCTATGTTTTCCTGGAGGAAATAACCTGAAGAAATTATAAAAACTCACAATTCCGTATACTTTACTTATGGGTACATTTAATCTGTCTGCAATTAGCTTCTGCCCTTCCAGTGGGACATACCTAAGCTGGCTCTGTATTTCCTGTAATACTTTCACTAACTGGCCCGGATTCTCTCTGTTACTCTTGATGATGTTGTCGATTGTTGCGATCTCATCTTTTGTCAATGCGCTAACTTTCTCCAAATTTTACCTCCTGCTCTTTATCTGAACCTCATATGAGCTTAATTGCAAAGGCTACATTATTTCATTTTGCGCTACCTAAATCAATAGCATTGACACGGCATAGTGCGGTGTCCAGGATACACTATACAAATCGGGCGCTTAGGCTACAGGGCTGCATTGCGCAATATAAAAGCTTGAAAGAAAACAGAGGCAGTGTAGAATATATGGCAAATTCGGCTAATAAGAGGGCTGGAGAACAGGTGTTAGGAGAGATGCCATGGCAGAATTAGCAACGGTTGAAATACAAAGAGTATCAAATCAACATGGGAAAGTTGACTCGGATGCAGTCATTTTTGAGGCTAAAGTTCTTCTTATGCTCAATGGCAAGAGCTACAAGTCGTTCTATTGTTTACCAACTTACCTAGAGGAGATGGTCCGGGGATATCTAATCTCTGAGGGAGTATGCAGCCTATGTGACATAAAGGGTATAAAAGCTAGGCCACATGGGGAGAGATTTGTGGTTGAAGCTGTCATTAACAGCCGCAACATAAAACTGGATGAAATCAAATCAGCGATAAAGATAAGTATAGCTGATATCTGGGCAGCAGCAGAGAAGCTCAATGAATCCAGTATTCTATTCAGGGAGACCGGAGGCACTCATGTCGCCGGGATACTCAACAGGCGTGATTCAGTCTTTGCTGAGGATATAAGCAGGCACTGCGCCATAGATAAGTCCCTTGGCCTTGCATTCCAGAAAGATATGAGCATTGCTAGGAGTGTACTAATAGTATCATGTAGGCAGACAGCATCAACGATCAGTAAAGCAATCTATAGCCGAATCCCTATAGTGGTAAGTACCTCAGCCGTTACCGGCCTGGCTATAAAGAGTGCACGGCAGTATGGCATAACCCTTATCGGATTTGCTAGAGAACACAGATTCAATATTTATTCTCATAAAGAAAGAGTCATCGGGAGCGGCTAGCCCGGGTATGAACCTAATCGATAGATTCTTCAGGTATGCGGGATGGTGACATCAATTGTCCTTGCTGGTGGGAAAAGCCTGCGGCTGGGCAGGTGTAAAGCAATGGAGACTATCTGCGGCCAGAGCCTGGTCAAGCGTGCTATCGAAAGGCTGAAGACAATGAGCAACCAGATTCTGATAGTAACCTCTCAAGAGCAGCCTGACCTTCCAATCACTCGTGAGGCAGAAATTGTAGAAGATATTTATCCTGGCAAGGGGCCTCTGGGGGGTATATATACAGGACTGCTTGCTTCTGAGCTTCCCTATAGTATCGTTGTTGCCTGTGATATGCCTTTCCTTAATGTTGAGCTATTGCGTTATCTGATTGAATTATCCGAGGGCTTTGATGCTGTTATCCCCCGATTAGAAGAGGGGAAAATTGAGCCTCTCCACGCTGTATATTCACGGAAGTGCATAAATACAATAAGAGCAGAATTGGAGTGTGATCACTTGAAGATCAGCCAAGCGCTTGACATTCTGCGTGTCAGGTATGTCGAGCGGGAGGAATATCACAGATTTGACCCTCAGCTTTTAAGCTTTTTCAATATAAATTCCCTAGCGGATTTGAAACAAGCCGCTGCGATTGCCATGAAGGAGTAGAATTAGCTTTGGAAATGGAAGCGACTTGAATATTACCCTCTAGAAGACAAGAAAACGAAATAATTTATCGTTTACCTGTAAGTTCGTCACATAGATAGGTGGCCTGACCTGGTTTGAATAGATAGATAATAAATGAGGCATAAGTTACGTATGGCTAAAACAAAAAATCCGCGGCTTGCTCATATCAGCGTTCGTGGTGTAGTTCAAGGAGTAGGCTTTAGGCCCTTTGTCTACGGGCTAGCAATTAAGCACGATTTAAAGGGATGGGTATACAACACCTCCGAGGATGTTAAGATTGAGGTAGAAGGGAAAAGTGAGGCCGTCAAACAGTTTCAATTAGAGCTTAAGACAAAAGCTCCTCCCCTAGCTCATATCGAAGATACAACCACTACCTACCGCCATCCCATTGGCTATAAAAAGTTTGAGATCCGCCATAGCGTTGCTGTGGAGGGAAAATACCAGCTTATCTCTCCAGATATTGCTACCTGCCAGACTTGTTTAAGTGAACTGCTAAATCCCAATGATAGACGCTATCGTTATCCTTTTACTAACTGCACTAACTGTGGGCCACGCTTCACCATAATTGAGAGCATGCCTTATGACCGCCCAAAAACTACCATGCACCATTTTCACATGTGCCCCCAATGCCAGGCTGAGTATGATAATCCTTTAGACCGCCGTTTCCACGCTCAACCAAACGCCTGCCCGAAATGTGGCCCCCGGGTTAAGCTGGTCGATGCACAGGGTAAGGAAGCTGTTGCACAGAAAGCAAAGCAAGCCCACTCAGATGCCATAGCCATTGCCAGCCAGCTTCTAAAGGAAGGAAAAATTATTGCCATCAAAGGACTGGGGGGATTCCTCTTGGCTTGCGATGCCACTAATGAATGGGCGGTTAACACATTGCGCCACAGGAAAAAACGCTCCTCTAAACCATTCGCCATAATGGTATCCGACATAGACGAGGCTAAAAGGCATTGCTACGTCTCACCAAGTGAGGAGAAATTACTCACCTCCACAGAAAACCCCATTGTACTTACAAAGTGGAAAAGTGATTCATCTGTATCGCGTGAGGTAGCTCCAAATTTAGAATATCTAGGAGTCATGCTGCCTTATACGCCGTTGCATCACACTCTGCTTAGAGACACTCAATTGCCATTAGTGATGACCAGTGGCAACCTAAGTGAAGAGCCCATTGCTAAGGATAACGATGAAGCTTTGAGAAGGCTCTCGGGAATCGCCGATTATTTCCTGATTCATAATCGGGATATTTATTCCCGCTATGATGACAGCGTAGCCATGGTGGAAAAGGAAACGTGCCAGCTTGTGAGGCGAGCTCGCAGCTATGCTCCCTACCCCATCACCCTGCCTTTTAAGGCTAAACAAGTGCTTGGCTGTGGCGCTGCAATGAAGAACACGTTTTGCCTGACTAAAGACAGCTATGCTTTCCTGAGCCAGCACATTGGAGATTTGGAAAACTGGGAGACTATGGAGCATTTCATTGACACCATCTCCCTTTACAAAAGACTATTTCACATCAAACCTGATTTAATTGCCTGCGACCTTCACCCTGATTACCTTTCCACTAAATACGCTCAAGAACTGGGGAGAGCCTTCGCCAACGGTCAGGACAGCGTTGGGATAAAACTCATTCCCGTGCAGCATCATCACGCCCACATTGCTAGCTGCATGGCAGACAACGGGTTAGAAGCCTCAGTTATAGGAGTTGTCTTTGATGGAACAGGATTGGGCAGTGATGGGCATATCTGGGGAGGAGAATTCCTGGTGGCTGACTATCAAAGTTTTAGTAGGATGGGACATCTGGAGTATCTACCTTTGCCCGGAGGAGATGCGGCGATAGAAAGGCCTTACCGCACTGCCATCGCCTATGTTCTTAGCCTTCTGGGAGAAAATGCGCTGAGTGGACTGGCTTTTGCGGAACAAGTTAACGAGGTTGAAATCAGTATTATTAAGCGCCAAATCGAAACGAGGCTGAATTCACCATTAAGTTCAAGCATGGGGCGCCTGTTTGATGCTGTATCAGCACTGATAGGTATAAGAGATAGAATAGATTATGAAGGACAAGCGGCTGTAGAGTTAGAAATGGCTGCCTATCCTTGTGATGGCCAGAAGCACAACGAGGAAGCAACTTCTGAGCAAAACTACCCATACCACATAATGGAGGATAAAGGGGTGAGGCTCATAAAGCTAGACGACCTTCTCTCAGCAATAATCGGAGATTTAAGCCAGGGCATGCCTCAAGGTAGAATATCCATTAAATTCCACAACACCGTGGCTCAGATGACAAACGAGATGTGCCAGCTAATAACTAATGAAACCAGCATTAAGCGAGTGGCTTTAAGTGGTGGCGTATTCCAAAATCGGTTACTGCTCAGAAAGACAATTAACTTACTGGAAAACAATGGTTTCCAAGTATTTACCCATAGGCAAGCGCCCTGTAATGATGGTGGTATCGCCTTAGGGCAGGCAGTTATTGCCAATTTCGCTGAATAAACTCCCAAGACAAGAGCAAGGAACCCCAAACCATAATCCCTGCTAGCCCGAAGTTGCGTCCTATCAAATACCATGACAACAGCACAAGGTTGGTACGGTTGTATTGTTCAGTAAGATTAGCTAAAATGACCAACAAAGTTATGTGTCTTGCAGTGCCAGTAAGAGTTATCTCCAAAGAAGGTGACGCGGCGGAAACAGAGATCGCCGGGGTGAGACGCTTGGTTAGCATTGCCCTAACCCCGGAAGTAAAAGTGGGAGATTATGTGTTGCTCCACACGGGTTATGCCATAGGCATTGTAGATGAAGCGGAAGCCAAGGAAACCTTAAAGCTCCTGGAGGAAATAGTAAGCCTCAGTGAAGCTCATCGATGAGTACCAAAATAGCGCACTAGCTAGAAAACTGGCCATCAGAATCGCTAATCGCTCCGCTAAGCCGATCAGGTTAATGGAATTCTGTGGTGGACATACTCATGCCATAATGAGATATGGAATCCGCCAATTATTGCCTGAGACGGTGGAAATGAGAGCAGGGCCAGGTTGCCCTGTATGTGTTACAGCAACTGCTGATTTGGATAAAGCTATTGCCATGGCTCACTTAGCCGGTGTCATCATCACCACTTTCGGGGACATGATGAGAGTTCCTGGCAGCCACTCCAGCCTACAGCAAACAAGGGCTGAAGGAGCAGATATACGAGTTATCTATTCCGCTATGGATGCTGTGGAAATAGCCAGAAGCAACCCACAAAAATCGGTCATCCTCATAGGCATCGGCTTTGAAACCACAGCACCAACCATAGCTGCCTCTACAATCAAAGCACAGAAAGAAGGCATTGAAAATTTCTATGTCCTTTCCCTGCTCAAATTAAGCCCGCCGGTGATGAAGGCGATACTGGAGCTTGGCGAGGTAAGGCTAGACGGCATTATCTGCCCTGGACATGTCAGCGTTATAATCGGCTCCTATCCCTATGAATTTATCCCCAAGAACCATAATGTTGGCTGTGTTATCTCGGGCTTTGAACCTTTAGATATCTTGCTATGCATAGACAGACTGGTGGAACAAATTGAAAGCGGCCAGCCAAAAGTGGAAATAGCGTATCGCCGTGGAGTAAAGCCTGAAGGCAACGAAAAAGCCTTAGAATTGATGGGGGAGGTTTTTGAAATTGCTCAAGCTAACTGGCGGGGAATCGGGGTTGTGCCTCAAAGCGGCTTAAGGGTTAGCCAAAAATATGAGCATTTTGATGCTGACAATCTCTTTCGGCTAAACTTGAAACCTACCGGGGAGCCTAAAGGGTGTCGTTGTGGCGAGATACTCCGTGGCATAGCCACACCTCCTGAGTGTGGACTTTTCGGCAAGGTTTGCACTCCAGAGAAGCCTATAGGTCCTTGCATGGTCTCAAGCGAAGGCGCTTGCGCTGCTTATTATAAATATGGTGGGATAAGCTATGAGTGATAATGTTCTTTTGGCCCATGGCAGCGGTGGCAAGCTCAGCCATGATTTGATTGAGAAAAAATTACTTCCACCTCTGGCTAATCCTATGTTAAATCGATTAGATGACTCAGCTATTTTTGAATTTAGCGGACATCTTGCCTTTACCACCGATAGCTATGTAGTTAACCCTATTTTCTTCCCTGGTGGAGATATAGGCAAGCTGGCTATTTGTGGCACAGTTAACGATTTATCCATGAACGGAGCAAAGCCTCTATACTTGAGCCTGTCTCTGATTTTAGAAGAGGGTTTCTCCTTAAGCGAACTTGACCGCATAGTTGGGTCGATAAAGGCAGCCGCTGAAGAAGCCGAAGTACGTATAG
The DNA here is from genome assembly GCA_023128875.1 of Dehalococcoidia bacterium. Classification (GTDB taxonomy): domain Bacteria; phylum Chloroflexota; class Dehalococcoidia; order GIF9; family AB-539-J10; genus JAGMDB01. The sequence continues at coordinate 16,212 of JAGMDB010000092.1, forward strand.
TCACCGGGGATACCAAGGTAGTAAATCAGGGACAGGCTGACAAGCTATTTATCAATACCTCAGGGATAGGAGCAATTCCTCTGGGAATTGATATTTCAGGAGCCAATGCCCGAGCAGGAAATAAAATCATCCTGAGTGGCACTATTGGCGATCATGGTATAGCTGTAATGTGTCAGCGTGAAGGATTGAAGTTCTCCACTCCTGTACAAAGCGATTGTGCTCCGTTAAACAAACTGGTATCTCAAATGCTAAAATCATCACCAAGAATCCATTGCCTCCGTGACCCTACCAGAGGTGGGTTAGCTACTGTGCTTAACGAGTTTACTCAGCAATCAAATGTAGGTATCGTGTTAGAAGAGGATAAGATACCAATGAAGGAAAGTGTCAAGGCTGCCTGTGAGCTTTTGGGCTTCGACCCCCTTTATTTAGCCAATGAGGGTAAGCTGGTAGCTATAGCCGAGCCAGGCGACGCTGGTAAGATTTTAGCTGAAATGCAGCAAAATATCTACGGCAGAGATGCAGCCATCATCGGCGAGGTGAGCAATGCTCACCCTGGAAGGGTAATCATGAAAACAAAACTGGGGCCCTCCCGAGTTGTTGATATGCTCTCCGGGGAGCTATTACCAAGGATATGCTAGAATAAGGTTCGTGAAGCAAGTTGGTATTCTGTACAACTCTAAGCTGGAGAAAGCCCGAGATGTAGCTAACAAGCTGGGTAAATTATTGTATGCCCAGGGAGTTTCTTCATGGCAATGCCCGGCCTGCGAAGAAGACAAGGCTAAGCAGCAAGTAGCTGGCTCAGATTTGGTTTTGAGCATTGGTGGTGATGGCACCATACTTCACGCCGCTCACATTTCAGCTCCCGCAAATGTGCCCATATTGGGCATAAATTTAGGGAGGTTAGGCTTCATTACTGAGCTAAACGCTGATGAAGCTGCATCAAAATTACCCAGCCTGCTTAAAGGTGCTGGTTGGATTGAAGAGAGAGCCATGCTTGAAACTCGACTTGAAGACAAAAGTTTCCACGCCTTGAATGATGTGGTAGTGCGAAGTACCGCTGTTCGCCTTGTTAACATAAAGGCAGAAATTGACAGCGAAATGCTAGCCACTTATAGGGCTGACGGAGTTATTATAGCCACAGCTACCGGCAGCACTGGTTATTCGCTGGCAGCCGGCGGGCCAATCCTCCACCCCCAATCCAGAGAAATAATACTGCAGCCAATATCCTGCCATCTTGGATTGAGCCATACTCTGGTCTTGCCCCCACAAAGTATAGTCGTTTTAGGGATTGCCACTGGAGATAGGGCCATACTCAGTCTTGACGGCCAGGTCGACATATCTTTACACAACAAGCAAGATATCAGGATAAAACTCAGTTCCTACGTAGCTCGTTTCTTGAAAACACATCAGCCAGAATATTTCTATAGCTCACTGTGGCAGAAGCTGCGAGGGAAGGAACAATATGAAGATTGAGAAAGCAAAAGCAAGCGATGCCACCTCAATACAACAATTAATTAATCACTTTGTAAGCCAGGATGATGTACTACCTCGCGCCTTAAGCGAGATTTATGAGAATATTAGAGATTTTTTTGTAGTTAGGGAAGGAAATCAGGTTATTGCTTGTGCAGGATTGCATATAGACTGGATTGATTTGGCTGAAATAAAGTCATTGGCCGCCATCGAGGAAGACCAGCATCAGGGAATCGGTTCTTCGTTAGTTCAGGCTTGCCTTAATGAGGCTAAAGAGTTGGGCATAACTACTGTCTATTGTCTTACTCGCAGACGATCTTTCTTCGAGAAGCAAGGGTTCCATCTGGTTGATAAAATGGAATTGCCACGCAAGGTATGGGGAGATTGCTATCGCTGTCCCAAATTCCCTGACTGTGATGCATCAGCTCTTATTTACCATATCTAGCGTCACCACGGTGAGCCGAAGCCCTAGGCCCTTCGCTTCTTGCCATTTCGAGGAACGAATGCGACAAGACAATATTCTCTCACTTGACAGGACAGAGGCAGGATAAGGGTGACAAACAAAACGAAGCAATCTCAGGAAGGAGAGTCATGTTGCCAGAGAAAAAGCTATCCAGCCAGCAAATTTATCGCGGTCGGGCAGTGAACTTACACCTGGATACTGTAGAGAAACCCAGCGGCAAAAAAGCTACTCGAGAAGTGGTAGAACATAGTGCTTGCATAGCAGCAGTAGTCCTTGATGACCAGCACAATGTGCTTTTGGTTCGCCAGTTTCGCTATCCAGTAGGCAAGTTCCTCCTAGAAATTCCTGCGGGAGGCATTAACCCTGGTGAAGAACCTATTGAGTGTGCTCGCCGCGAATTGCAGGAGGAAATTGGTTACTTCCCCCAGAAAATAAATAAGATAGGTGGGTTTTATGCCATCCCTGGCTACGGCACGGAGTACCTGCATTGCTTTTTGGCCAGTGACCTTATCCCCAGCCGCCTTATAGCCGAGGATACCGAAGGCATTGAGCTAGTTCGAGTCCCTCAAAATCAGATACATCAGCTTGTCGCTTCAGGTGAGGTTTGCGATGCCAAAAGCATTGCTGCCTTACTCATTTTCCTCTCCATACAGCAAGGAAGGATAAGCACGTCTCAATAGCTTCTATGAAAAGAGTTTATAAAGCCCCTGAGATAGCGGGAATGCCAGCATACTCTGCCAGAAGTTAGGGATGGGAGACGCACAATCACTGAATGGTATCTGGAGTCACAAGCTGCTGCCCAAGACGAAAGGCATCTTGCAAAGCTGTGGGATGCTCCCTAATTTGAGCTTTGCCATCAATTCCCCTAATTAGTAAATCATTGGCATATTTCACACCGATGGCATCG
>JAGMDB010000093.1 GCA_023128875.1 Dehalococcoidia bacterium
CTTCTTTGAAAAGTAAACCTATGACAGGGTCATCATCAATAACCAGAATACGCACTTTCTCACTTTCCATTTTGGGGTGTAGCCAGTTATCGATTGTTTCTTTATCAAATCTCCACTTGTGGCCCACTTTAACTGCTGGTATATTTCCCTTCTTGAGCAGTCGATAAATTGTCCTTTTGGTAATACGTAAGTATTCAGCCAATTCTTCTACTGTCATAAGCTGCGCCATATTATTTACCTCCGTTAGAACAACTGTTAATCTTCAGAGTGTATTGAGGTAGCTGTATTATATCCAGTATTGCCTGTGTTGCAGAATTCCATTCCAAATTCTCTAGTTGCTCTATCATCTATTTTCCCCTTTTGTCATCAATAGGGTTCTAAATTCTATATCCCTGGAAATCTTTTGTCAAGAGACCGGAACACATACAACCATTATCACCGGAGTAGTCTTCGCTGTAGCCTCAAAAGGCGTGTGCAAAAACAGGGGATTGTCAACTGCTGCAATCGATTTCGCTGTCCTCAAATAAGGTTGATTGGGTAAGTTTCAAATATGCTATCACCACTTCTCTTACATCTATAAGTATTTTCCTGCATTAAAAAGGTTATAATTAGGTAAGAGGGTGTATTATTGAGAATTAAGACAAGCGCTGGGCTTTTACCGCTGAATCTGCTGCTTATCGCATTGATAGCAGCTATTATATTCTTGCCCTCCAACGTGCTGCGTATTGTTCTTGGTTTACCACTTGTTCTTTTCTTCCCCGGTTATGTGCTGATACTGGCTCTTTTCCCCAAAAGGGAAGGGTTAACCGGTATTGAAAGGATAGCCTTAAGCTTTGGCTTGAGTATTGCCGTGGTGCCTCTTATCGGGCTTATCTTGAACTATACGCCCTGGGGAATAAGGCTTTATCCTGTACTTCTTTCGCTCGTAGTGTTTATTATGACTATGTCAGGTGTTGCCTGGTACCGCAGGAGAAGTTTGACAGAGGATGAAAAATTCAAGGTGCCGTTTAAAATAGGATACCCTGTATGGAGAGGGCAGAGTGCGGTGGATAGAATTCTATTTGTGGTTTTGCTATTAGCTATGGTAGGGGCAATCGGAACTCTGGGATATGTAATTGCTATGCCTAAGGTTGGTGAGAGGTTCACCCAATTTTATATCTTAGGACCACAGGGTAAGGCCGAGGAATACCCCAATGATCTAAAACTCGGAGAGAGGGGAAAGGTTGTCTTGGGCATAGTGAACCATGAACAGGAAGAGATGAACTACCAGGTTAAGGTGATAATAGATAATATGGAAGAGGGAGTGAGAATATGGCTGGAAGGCGAAAGTGGAGAGTTTACCGCAGCAGCCGACAACACCATAGATACAAAAACACTAGCCAGTGATGAGAAGTGGGAGAGAAGCCTTCTCTTTGAGCCTCTACAGAGGGGCAAGAGGCAGAAATTGGAAATTTTACTCTTCAGCCCCAAACTAAGAGAGGACCACCATATTCGCAGCGAGCTTGGGGACGGAGATTTTGTTGACATGGAGATAAATGAAGCTGAAGGGAAAGGCAAGATCACACTAGACAATAGCTCCGGCGCTTCTCATAGTTACAGCCTTGAAATATGGCAGCAAGGAGCTATGCAGAAAAAAATAGACCTTACCGTAGCTGGTGGTGAGAAACTAGAACAGAAGATACAATACCCACCTGGCGAGTCAACTTTCCAGCTATATAAGGAAGGCGAGCTAGCGTTGCAGGACAGCGGTGTTGAACTCTTCTTGCACCTCTGGATCGATGTGAGCTAGGAAATCGACGCATTCTCTAGCTATCCCCCGGGCATCTAGATGGTAGAGAGAGCGAAGCAAGTCTTGCTCCCCATGAGGTACAAATTCATCGGCGATACCTGACCGCTTCGCCTTGATATCGGCGTAATGAGGAAAACTGCTATTTTCTCCCCGTTAATACCTTGTGGATATAGCTTTGATGACCTACATCCTAGACTATCTTGTCTTTTGGGCTATCAAATACTCAATGCAAGGCAATAGTAAGCTCAACTATCCCTAAATTGGATGCTAGATGCCCTCCGTTTTCAGTTACTCTGCTTAACAGTAACTCCCTGATCTCAAAGCAAAGCTGGTTTAGTTCATTGTAGCCTAATGCTTCGAGGTTAGCTGGAGTGTCGACTTCATCTAATATCCCAGGCACTGTATCTTCCCCTTCTGAGTTAACTGTGAATTGAAGCTATCTTCTACGCCACCATAACAAGTAAGCGAGAAGCACTGCAACCATGGCGCCTATGAGGACAATCCAGTAATAGCGCAAGATCCAAGCTGGTGGAGGTGATGGAGGTGAAGGGACTACCGCTTCCTCAACGGTGAAGCTTCGTTTAAGCCCATCTATCTCTACTTGGTAAATACCGGGCTTCTCCTGGATCACTATGAAGCTAACCGTCCTACTGGTGTCAGCGGCAATTGTTATATCTTTTATTGCTTTCACTTCACCATCTATCTTAAGCATAACCGTGTGGGTGCCAGACTGGCCACCAGGGTTATTCACAGATACAGAAATGGTTATTGTATCGCCAGTGTAGATTTCTAAAGGTCTAATACAAAGATTCGATACTGAAAAAATAGCTTGTTCTGGTGGCGTGATATAGCCAAAGATAGCAAACGTAGCGAGGTGCTCAACAAAAGCCATAATAATGTCCTTCTCAGGAGCACCAACGCTCTCTAACGTCAACCACTGGCCAGTCTCCTAGTCATAATAGGCCATAGTCAAGTTTTCTTCAGTTACCCCTTCTAGCAGAGCCTGAGGGTCATATTTCCAGGTTAACGTTATTGGTGGGTCAAAATTAGCTCCATCGGGGCCGAATTCATAGGCTAGCCTGATAATATAGGCATTTTCAGGTGGCTGGGGGGATCTTCATCTAAAACCGCTGTCAAATTCTTCAGCCGCTTACCATTTTTATCCAGGCAGATGGTCTCTTTGGGAATAGTAATAGTATACATGCCATCCTCAGAGGAAACTTCTATTGTCTCCAGTATTTTGCCCGTGCTGCTAATACGAAAATCCTCCTCTATACCGAAGATGCTGGCCTCCAGAGTATAGTAACTTGGGCCGCCGCTTGGAGGTGCTTCTTCATGCCACCATATCCTTAAAGTTTCGTCACGAATGGCGATATTATTAAATCTTTTGATGCGGCAACTGAGGTCGGTATCGGCAATAACATTCACCACAAGCCTGTTTAACGTGTCTATCAATGCAGCGTTTATTACGGTATCATCAATCCAATTCTTAAATTCAGGATACTCCTCGCCAACGCTTATGCTACGCATTGTCATACAGGGAATATAGTTTGTGCAAGCTATCTTAGCAGTTCCGGAAACGGTCGTTTGTTTGCTCTCTATTGATAATAAGGCATCAACAAAGGACGCTATGGCGCCGCTGAAATAAATGTCCATGTTTTCTATTTTGATTGTTGTATCCAAGCCACTGGCTTTGGCCTCTAACCTCAGTTTGCCATCGCCTATGCTCACACTGAGCGACCACTTTCCGTCATTATGGCCAGTGCTAAGATAATTATTAGCCTGGTTTAGCGCATCTGTAGCAGCCCTATTTAACTTGCTTTCTATGTCCGCTATATCCAGTTTCACCGAACCACCATCCCACTTCAGCTCCAATTTGGCTCCGCCATCCGTGACAACAGTTATGCCAGTTAAATTTCCTCCCAGCGATTCTATTTTCAGCCCACTTGTCTCGATGGCCCTGTTGATAGTATTTGCAATTGTGCTGATAGTGCTTGGTGATAACGAGGGGGCAAAACCAGCGATTACGATATTACTAATGGCGCTCACCCGCGGTATTTTATCCGCCACTTCACATTTTATTTCAGCCTCGCAGGAAAATCTTGGGCTTTTCTCTAATGCTGATATCTCACCGCTAACACCAACTGTATTCGTGCCATCAAAGGTGAATTTGAGATTGTTAAGCTCCACAGTTGTACCCCGAGCTGTGACAGCAGCATTGATTACCATGGTTTGATTGGTAACATCCAGACTTACCACCGGAGCAGTCGTCAGCGATATCGTGCTTGATTCAATCTGGTCAATCAGCCAGCCTTGAATCTCAGTTGCGCTATACTCTGCCAATTCAGCCGCCTCTATCATTAATGCCATGGGCACCGCTATTATCCCCAGAGATAGCAACAACGCTAAAGTAACTAATATGCAAATTACCCTGCTACACCATTTTCTTTTGTTCATGACATTCTGTCCTACCGTTAAGCTTCCCGGTGTATTTACAAGATTCTAAAGGTATCCCTTATTGTTCACTGCTCTTATCGTTCAACAGAGCGTAACTTGTTTGATTTCACACCACATTTTATTATCATCTGTTGTCCCTTGTTGTCCCCAGTAGTGTCTCAAATTCTATACTATCACAGGCCCTTTGTCAATAGACTTAAGGTTCCTTGTCAAATTCTATGGAAACAGCTATGAGATGGTGCGAACCCCAGAGACATCTTTCTCCCATAAGCTAGAGGCAAAGCCAGCCTCTGCGCTAAGCATGTCTAGCCTGATTACCTCCTACAGAATGAACGTAAGAAAGAAAATAACTATAGCAATGAGTAACCAGTGGCGAGATAACCAAGAGAGCAATGCAGAGGCTGAGGGAGAAACTGACACTACAGTGAACACGCCACTCTGCCCATCTAAAATTACCTCGTAACTCCCTTCCTCGCTTTTGCTCACCTTGTAGATAACAATCTTGCTTTCTTGAGGAGCCAGGATTATTTGCCGGCTGTCTTGGAATAGTCCGTTTACCATCAGGTTTAAGGTATAGCTATCTTCTGTACCACCAACGTTTCTCACTTCCACCGAGATGGTAACTGTTTCCCCAACTTCAACCTGGCCGGGATTGATGCTCATATTGCTTATCGTAAATGATGGCGTTGCTGGTGGCATAGTTTCTCCGGCCGAAGTGACGTAGGCAATTGTTCCCAGAGAGAAACACTTGTAGCACTCAGCGATAAGACCGGTAATATCCCAGCCATCAACTTTGGCCTGGATAAGCTGTCCAATTACATTATATTCACCTGGCTGACTCTCGTCAGGAAAAACCAAATTCAGACATTCTTCAAATTCATAACTCTCACCTTCCCAATCAGGGAAGGGGATTATGGTAACACTATAAGCTATATTCAGTATCTCCCTGGCGCCTGTCTCCCGGTGCTGTGCTATAATGCTTATTGTAACGTCCGCTCGATCTATGCCAAACGGCAAATCTTTGATGCACTTCACATAACCTTCAAACAAAAGATAAAACACTTCATCATCTTGCACCTCGCTATCACTGAGGCTAACACAATAATCGATATCGAAATAATCATAGGGGTCCATAGTAAAGGCGGCTGCTGACGAAGGAGTAGCCAAAACCTGGCATGCCACGAGAATTAGTGCAATTACCAGGCGCCATGCTTGACTTTTCGGTTTCATTCAATCCCCCCCCCTTTTTGTCGTTTCACATTTTGTTCTTCGTGAAGGAGAGTAGTGAGAGCAGTAGCCATTTCGTCTGAAGATGGTCCCGGTTTCATCTCCAGCATATTTATGATATTTGAGCCTGGGGTAGTTACCATTATGCCAATATCCTCAGGGCCTTGCCCACAGGATACTATCAGCTTGCGTACCAATGGCTGGCTTATTTCAGGGAATTGAGGATTACTGTGCAGAGGAATAACAGCTCGTGGTTTCCCCCAGTTATCGAGGAAGGCAGGTACATTCCCCTGGATTTTAGCCCCAGCTCCTCAAGCAAAGAGTTCAGATTTTCCAAACCAGTTTCCATAAGAAGACTACTTACCTCAGGAGAAATCTTGGGGTGGGACCTCTCCAAGGCTAGACAGGCTGCTCCTAGTATCACCAGAGAGATCCCCAAAGCAATTAATGGGATAGAGTGCAATAGTAGATATGCTGCCGGTATGAGGCCTATTCCGGCTAAGAATAATCCCAAACCTAATTCTCTATATTGGTTTCTCATCACTAATACAGTTGAGATAGAAATTCAAGTGTATCTCGCATCTTCCCAGTTTTCCTTTATTTTCCTTTATTTTCCTTTATAATAGCATAGTTTATCAGATTATGCACTCTCTTAACATTCAAAGGCCAGGAGAGGAGAATATACAAGAATTCTAAACAGTGCATGCGCTATCCTCATCGCAGGCATTATTTCTTCCTCTACAGCCTCTTGTTAATCGTGTAATTCCATTTGGCCTAGTGGCAGCGAGTTCCCAAATAACCAACACAGCAAGCTATGCCCTCTTGGTATTCGCTGCACCGGGATAATCAGCGTGGAGTGATTTGATTCCTTTGGTCCTTGGGCCGAGTAAATGGCCGCCAAATTGAGAGGGTATTCAACGTGTTCGAGTCTGACGACAGAGCTAGAACTCCATCAATTCAGCCTACTTCTGCATACTCTCCTCTTGAGGATCTTGGATATATCGGTTTTTTTCATGAAAATCACCGAGGTGTTCAACGCATTGGGCAATCCGCCTGAAAATTTCCGAAATCTCCATCCGCGGTTTGGCGCAGCTACAAGGAGCTACCAAATCATAGAGCAGCTTCTTTATGTGGGGGGAATTTCCCTAAAGGAGCTTGCTGGCGAGCAGCAACCCTTCTGGGCTTTGTGGCGTCCCTGGAGGGAT
>JAGMDB010000094.1 GCA_023128875.1 Dehalococcoidia bacterium
CACAAAATCCTTACTGATATAACAGGGGCGCCTCCGCGAGGGTTTAGAGCGGCAGCTTATGGTCGCCCCATATCAGCGAAAACCCTTAGTTTTTGCCAGGATATGGGTTATATCTATGACAGCAGTTTTATGGACGATGATGAGCCTTATCAACTAAAGATAGACGGCAAATTCGTTAACATGATTGAGATACCCTGGGCTTGGCCGCTGAATGATATTTCATTCATGTCACCTCCTTTTTCCTCCGGTATGAGCCTTGTGTTACCTCAAAGAAAGCCACAATGGATTTTAGAATTATGGAAGGAGGAATTTGATGGTCTTCATGACGAGGTAGGATTCTTCAATCTTGTGATTCACCCCAGAGACATGGGAAGGGTGTCAAGGATGCCTATTTTGGAAGGCCTAGTATCCTATGTGAAAGGATGTAATGTGTGGTTTGCCACTTACAGCCAGGTGGCTAATTTGTGCTTAAGACAATTGACTAAGTGATTAGCAATTAGGGCTCATATATGTATAGTAAGTTAAGCATCAATCTTTAAAGGCAATAGAAAATAAATAAACATGGAGTATAAACGATGAAGCAAGCACCATTTCCTATAATCTCCGTTGAAGGGGGCGCATATGAAATAGGTTATCAGTACGGTTCACAATGCAAAAAGCTCATAGAAGAAGCAATAAGTGTATATAGAAAGCTTTTCAAAACTGTGGTAGACCTCGAATGGGAAGCTGCGATAAGTTCAGCAAGAAAATTTACCCCGTCTATTGAGGAATATGACCCCACAGGCATGGAAGAGATGCGCGGAGTAGCCAAAGGTTCCGGGCAAGCTTTCGATAATATATTGACACTGAATCTAAGATATGAACTAGTATGGCTAAAGGGAGCAGGAGGCCTGGGAGAATGCACAGCGCTGGCTGTAACACCAGAGGCCAGTTCGCCCAGGCGTATGCTGATGGCCGAAAACTGGAACCTGCAGTGCGCCGTTAAGAAGTTACCTGTCCTATTGAAACAGAAGCGAAAAAATGGGCCTAATGTCATACAACTTGCCGAAGCAGGCGTAATTGGCCGACACGGTTTCAACTCAGCAGGGGTATGCGTAGTTGCAAATGCCATGGTTTCGGATGGATGGCAGCTCGGAGTGCCGATGCAGATCATACTGCACAAAATACTGAACCAGGAAAGCCTGATCGACGCGATGGGGGCTGTCCTCGCCGCTAAGAGGGCATCCTCGGGCAATTACCTCATAGGATATACCGGCAGTGAGGGCAGTGACGCCGTCGATATCGAAGCTTCACCTGGCTCTTACAATGTGCTATGGCCGGATAATGGCATGCTTGCCCACGCAAACCACTTTTCAGTTGTCAACCCCGAGATCAAGGATTTGTTTCCACCAATGGACCCGGGTTCACTCCACAGAGAGCATAGAGCAACCACACTACTGGCTAAGGAGCGTGGAAATATCGATGTGGATGCCATCAAAAAAATACTCAGGAACCACTTCGACAAAAAAAGAGCATGGTCTATATGCTCTCACGCAGACCCGAAACGCGACGAGGTTCTTGAATGGATGACCATCGCCTCATACATTTTCGACCTTCAGGCGAAAACGATGCATATTGCCAAGGGGCCTCCGTGTGAGAATGAGTATGTCGCCCTTACTTTCGATGATATAATGCGAGCGTGAAAATCGAACTCATTAAACACAAGGCCTTGTGCCAAAAAGTAGTACCCACTCCAGCCATCCAGGTGAACACATACTTTATCCATCATTATTGGAATAACAAACCTTAGTTCAGCAATCTACATACTATCGCCCTTGACCGCTAATGCAACACAGTGATAAGCTACAGTGCATCAGCGGCCTTCCTCTGAAATGGAAAACGAGCTACAAAGCCACCGAATCTCTGCTAGTGATGATGTCGAAGTCTCTACTTATCTAGAGATCGCCAAGGAACTGCACGGTGAGCAACCTACATTTGAGCCCAAACTGCTGCCACCTGGCGAAAAAGAAACCATAGTAGTGATTGATTTCGGCTCCCAGTACAGTATGCTCATTGCAAGACGAGTACGAGAGTGTCATGTTTACTGCGAGATTGTGTCTTACGACGCTCCGTGGGAGAAAATAGCTTCCCTTAACCCCCGAGGTTTTATCCTTTCAGGAGGCCCGGCTAGCGTTTATGAACCCGGGGCTCCCTTAGCTCCAACATATATTTATGAAAGCCATCTACCAGTGATGGGTATTTGCTATGGCATGCAGGTAATTGCCTCCCAGTTAGGTGGCCGAGTATCCCTGGGAGAAAAGCACGAATATGGTCATGCTATCTTGCACATAAGTGATGACAATTGCCCTCTTTTTGCTAACCTTGTTTCCCCACTTCACATATGGATGAGCCACGGCGACCAAATAGTAGAGATGCCACCTGGCTTTAAGTCTCTGGCCTACACCGAAAATTCACCCAACGCTGTCATAGGCAATGGTGAAGATATTTTCGGACTCCAATTTCATCCTGAGGTGACTCACACGCCACAAGGGAAAAATATACTTGGGAATTTCGTCTATCAAATATGCGGCTGCCAGGGTAACTGGACACCATCTAGATTTCTGGCTGAAAGCATAGATAAAATCAGGGAACAAGTAGGAAAGGGAAAGGTTATCTGCGCTCTTTCTGGAGGTGTTGATTCAGCGGTGACCGCTACTCTTATTTATCGTGCTATCGGCGATAATTTAACTTGCTTCTTCATCAATAATGGCTTATTGCGCCGTGAAGAACCAGAGAGAGTGCTCAATACTTTCCAGCGAAATCTCAACATGGATATAGTTTATGTGGACGTTAGCGAAAGGTTTCTGGAGCGACTTCGCAAGGTAGTTGATCCAGAGATGAAGCGGCGCGTGATAGGAAAGGAATTCATCGAAGTTTTTGAGGAGCAGGCAGCCAAGTTAGGCAAGGTTGATTTTTTGGCCCAGGGGACCCTTTACCCCGATGTCATAGAAAGTACCACGGCTGGGACCAAAGCTGCAGCTAAAATAAAGAGCCATCACAATGTTGGTGGATTACCAACAATAATGAAATTCACCCTCATTGAGCCCCTGCGGCATTTATTCAAAGACGAAGCCCGTGAGCTAGGGATGGCTCTAGATTTGCCTGAAGATATGATCTGGCGGCAACCATTCCCAGGACCAGGATTAGCTATCCGCATCATTGGCGAAGTAACTAAGGAAAAATTGGAAGTGCTTCGTGCTGCCGACTGGATTGTAATGAACGAAATTAAAAAGGCTAAGCTTTATCGCCAATTATGGCAAAGCTTTGCTGTACTTACTGATGTTAAGAGTGTTGGTGTCATGGGTGATTACAGAACCTATGGCTACCTAATAGCGGTCAGGGCAATAAATAGCAACGACGCCATGACTGCTGATTGGTCGAGGTTGCCTTATGACCTTCTGGCTAGAATATCAGACCGCATAGTTAACGAAGTGGCTAACGTCAACAGGGTAGTTTATGATATTACCAGTAAGCCACCAGCAACCATAGAGTGGGAATAGATTTACCACAGGCAAGACTAGCTAATAATTCAGTTTGCTCTTCGGGCCTAAGCCCGAAGAAAGGAGGATAAAGATGAACGGTTCTTTTAATGAAAGGGGGTTGAGCCCTGAAGAGGAAGAGAGAATGCTCATAGAGGACGATTTGGATATGCTTCGTGAGGATCTTGTAGGAGAACTACAGGCCATAAATCAATATCAGGAGCACATAGAGAGCCTGGGAAGCGAAGAGGCTGCAGCTACACTGGAGCACATTATCGAAGAGGAGAAGGAGCATGTTGCTGAGCTAGTTAAATTGATTCAGCGCCTCGACCCTGTTCAGGCTGATAAATTTAGGGAGGTTTCATAGAATACGATGGCAAATAGACCTAAACTAAAGGGAGTGAAAAAAAACAGGGGCAAACATAAGAAAAGGAAATAATAACCATTGAAAGTAATGGTCATTGGTGGTGGGGGGAGGGAACATACCTTAGCGTGGCAAGTATCCCAGAGCCCTCAGGTGGAAAAAGTTTTTGTCGCACCAGGGAATGCTGGCACTGCACTCATAGCGGAAAATCTAGACATCCTTCCTACAGATACAAAAACCCTGGGCAAAGTAGCCCAGGACAAAGGTATCGAGCTTGTAGTTATTGGCCCCGAAGTACCGTTAGCTTCAGGCATAGTAGATTACTTTGATAGCTTGGGTATCCCTGTTTTCGGCCCCACCAAAGCGGCTGCAAAAATAGAGTCAAGCAAAGTCTTTGCCAGAAAGCTGATGGAAAAATACCACATTCCCTGTCCTAAAGGAAAAGTTTTCTCTTCCTATGTTGAGGCGCGTACATATCTTGAACACCAACAGCTACCTATTGTCGTTAAAGCAGATGGATTGGCTGCTGGCAAAGGAGTGATTATAGCCAGTTCTATGCAGGAAGCTGTTAAGGCTCTTGATGATATTATGAAGGCAAGAATCTTCGGCTCTGCCGGGGATAAGGTGATAATTGACGAATATCTTAGCGGTCGAGAGGTAAGCCTCATAGCTTTCACCGATGGGAAGATAGTATCACCAATGCTTCCTGCATGTGACTACAAAAGAATTTGGGACAATAATCAGGGAGCTAACACCGGTGGTATGGGAAGCTACAGTCCACCGATTTTTTTCCCTGCTGAACTAATAGAAAAGGCTACCAAGGCCATTTTATTGCCAGCGATAAGAGCAATGGCCAATGAGGGAGTGACCTACAAAGGAGTACTCTACGCCGGGTTAATGTGCACCGATGAAGAGTTATTGGTGCTGGAATTCAATTGCCGCTTTGGCGACCCGGAGACACAAGCCGTTTTACCCCTTCTCAAAACCGACTTTGTGGATATACTCTTAGCGGTAATTCAAGGCAATCTCGACCAGGTCAAAATAGAATGGAGCGCTGGAGCCTGTGTCGGAGTGGTTATGGCTTCTGCTGGCTACCCAGGCAGCTATAAAAAAGGGTTGCCTATAAAAGGCTTGAATGAGGTGGATAAAGATTTGTTAATTTTCCATGCTGGGACAAGGTTAGGTGATAACGGGATAGTGTATACTAACGGGGGGCGAGTGCTTAGCCTGGCAGGTGCTGGCAAAGATATGGCTGAAGCCAGAGAAAAAGTCTATAGTAATATTCCCAGAATCTATTTTGAGGGCTGCCACTACCGCAAGGATATCGCCCTCAGGGAAATAGCTTAAATGACGCAAATAGGCATCGTAATAGGCAGCAAAACAGACAGTGACATAATCAAA
>JAGMDB010000095.1 GCA_023128875.1 Dehalococcoidia bacterium
GGCCATAGAAACCCTGAGAAACTAAGAGAGTATGGTTTGAAAGCGGAGGAGAGGGGTTTTGAAGTTATTATTGCTGCCGCTGGCAAGGCTGCTCACCTTCCCGGTATTCTGGCTAGCTGGACAACGCTGCCAGTAATTGGTGTTCCCCTGGCTGCTGGCGAACTTAATGGCATAGATTCTTTGCTCTCGATAGTTCAGATGCCCGCTGGAGTGCCTGTAGCCTGCATGGGCATTGGCTCCAGCGGAGCCAAAAACGCTGCCTTGCTCGCTGCTCAAATCTTAGGCGTGAAGTATGCAGAAATAAGAAATGCATATCTGGAATACAAGGCAAAACTGGCGGAGGAATAACATGATAGAGCGTTACTCACGGCCCAAAATGAAGAAAATATGGTCTGAAGAGAATAAGTTTGACCAGTGGCTCAAAGTGGAGATAGCTGTTTGTGAAGCTTGGGCAGAACTTGGCAAGATTCCAGAAGACGCCATACCCAGAATAAGGAAAGCCAACTGCAATCTGGAGCGCATGGCTGAATTTCTCAAGGTGACTCACCACGATGTGACTGCTTTTCTTAGTTCGGTTGCAGAGAGCCTCGGTGAAGAATCCCGTTTCATCCATCTTGGACTCACCTCTTCAGATATTATGGATACTGCTCTAAGCCTACAGTTAAAAGAGTCAACTGACATTTTAGAGCAACAGGTTACCGATTTTATCGCTGTATTGAAAAACAAGGCTATAGAGCACAAGCATACCATTATGATGGGGCGAACTCACGGTGTTCATGCCGAGCCAATCACCTTCGGCCTGAAGATAGCTCTGTGGGTCGAAGAGATGAAACGTAGTGCTCGAAGGCTAGCTGAGGCTAAAAAAGCCATTTCCGTAGGTAAAATATCTGGGGCAGTAGGCACTTACGCCACTGTGCCTCCTGAAGTTGAGAAGATAGCTTGTGATAAACTGAGGCTTACCCCAGCTCCAATATCAAGCCAGATAGTTCAGCGTGATCGCCATGCCCAATTCATGACCACCCTGGCCATAATGGCTGGCTCTCTGGAGAAGTTTGCTACTGAGATCAGAAGCCTGCAACGAACTGAAATACTGGAAGTTGAAGAACCTTTTCAGGCAGGTCAGACAGGCTCCTCAGCAATGCCACACAAGAGGAACCCAGAGCTATGTGAGCGCATCTGCGGACTTGCTAGGCTGGTAAGGGGACATGCATTAACCTCCTTGGAAAACATTGCCCTATGGCATGAACGTGACATCAGCCACTCTTCTACAGAGCGCATCATCCTACCCGATTCTTGCTTAGCAATAGACTATATGTTATCTCTGTTTATCCCCATAATAAGAGACCTTAGTGTGTATACGGATAATATGCGCCGTAATCTTGAACTCACTCGTGGTTTAGTCTTTTCTCAGAGAGTGCTCCTGGCTTTAATAAATAAAGGCCTAAATCGAGAAGAAGCTTACAAATTGGTACAAAAAAATGCGATGAAAGCCTGGCAAGGGAAAGAGAGTTTCCTAAATTTGCTGGAGGCAGATAAACAAATACTAGCTCATCTATCCAAATCCGAACTAGAATCCCTGTTTGACTATAACTACTACCTGAAGTATGTAGATACCATTTTTGAACGTTTGGAATTAAACAAGACACAGGAAGGCAAATAATTCTCGCCTCCCCAAACATCACAGCGTAGTAAGCGGTATTCCGAGAGTACAAATTATAATTCCCAGGATGACGCGCTTAGTCAGCTTCTCCTTTAGAAAGATAACGGAAAGAGGAGCAATGAAAAGAGGCGAGATGGAGGTGAGTATGGCTGCCTTAATAGCTCCGATAAGACTCACGGCTACTAAAAACAACACTGTGCCCACTGTATGAGCGAAAAAACCCGAAGCTCCAGCTTGGATTAAATCCTTGGGAGTATATCTCTTGTATTCAGAAGCCCCATTTCGAACCAGAGTCACTATTACAAGTGGTAAAATGACAAAAGGGAGCCGGATGACATTAAGCACCAAAGGGTCAACCGCATAAAGTGCTAATTTACATAGAATTGTTGCCCCGCCCCAACACAAGCCCGAGATTGAAGTAAAGATTATTCCCTTCGTCCTATCAGATTTGAGTGTGCTGCCTCCCTTGGCTTTTGCAGGGCTTGATAAAAGCGTGATGCCAACGATGATAGAAACAGCTCCCAGTACGGTATAGGAGGTAATTGGCTCGCCAAAAAAAATTGCCGCCAGGGCAGAAGCTGACAGGAAATAAAGGCTAAAATTTATAGGGTAAACCAGGGAGATATCAGCCAAGCTCATCGCTTTTATCTCCAGGATTGCACCTGCTCCCACCCCGACGAGTGCAGAACCAATAACATAAATCATAGAGTGCCAGCCGATGGAGGTTAAGCCGCCTAGCTTACCTGAAGAGGCTGTGATAGCAACAAGAATTATCCAGGCTACACCGAGTACAATGCTATTTATGGACACGGGGCTAAATTTGATGCTTACTGGTTTTATAATTAAGAAACCAACAGCCCAAGCCAACGCAGCCCCTATTGCAGCAAATTCACCTAATCCCATTCTTGTTTTGCAAAACTCTACCTTTCTGCATTATGATTATAGCCGACATTGATTTTGTTTTGCCATATTACTAACATAATACTTAAATATGTCTATTTTACTGGAAGCCAATTTACCCCTTCGTTTGCTGCGCCGTGGCAAGGTAAGAGATATATATGACCTCGGGGATAAGCTCCTCATAGTGGCCAGCGATCGTATCTCCGCTTTTGATTTCGTTTTACCTTGCGGCATTCCCGACAAAGGAAAGGTGCTTAATCAATTATCAGCCTTCTGGTTTGAGAAGACTGCCTATATTATGCCTAACCATCTTGTCAAGGTAATCGACAGCAATATC
>JAGMDB010000096.1 GCA_023128875.1 Dehalococcoidia bacterium
GTTATTGACGAGTATATCCACTTTCTCAAACTGCCTTAACACCTGCTGCACGGCTCCGTTCACTTCACTGGCATTGGCCACATCTACCCTGAACGCAACCGCTTTCTGGCCCAAACCGCTTATGTTTTTGGCGGTTTTCTTAACCGTGTCATGCCGGCCAAAGATAATTACATTTGCACCCTCTCGCGCCATTGCTCTCGCTATACCTTCACCAATGCCGGCTGCTGCTCCCGTGACAATGCTTACTCTATCTTTCAATCTTTTCATTTTGGGGTTAACCTCCCACGTCTTCCAAAGAATTCACCGTCTGCTGCAGCCAGATCGCACCACCAGATGCTCCTGAGGGTAGTGACGTTTCTATTTTTTCACGAGCATCCGCACCATCTCATAATGGATAAGGCCAGGATTTTAGTTGCGCTTATCAACCCATCAATATTTACAAACTCATTTGGCTCATGAGCTCCCCCACCACTAGCTCCGAAAGAAATAGTTGGAATCTTCGAGTAATTTATCAAATGGATCGCGTCAGTTAAGCTACCTATTCCTACTAGTTTGGGTTCAATGTCCAACTCCTTTGCTGCCTCTATGGCAGTCTGGATTATCGGTTCATTTTCATCAACTTCTGCACCATATAACCAAGGATTAGTTTCAAGTTTTGGTGGATGCTCTTTCATCCAGGGGTCGGTAGCTGCAACACTCATTATCTTTTCTTCTATCTCTTTCCCTAAATTTACTGTGCTGGGAATAAAATCTGAGTCGAATTCTATTTCGACCTTTTCAGGATACATGATGATCCACTCTCCTCCCCTTATTATCGTCGGTATCACCATATCAGAATTCAGAAACCTGTGTTGTTTATCCGGCCTATTTCTCCATTCTTCTGTTAACTCTTCTAAAGCCTGTATTATCTTAACTGCTTTTGTAATTGCATTTACTGCCCCTCCTTCCTTCCAATGAGGCGGCAGTACGTCACCATGTCCAGCCCTACCAAAGACTGTTATTTTACCAGTCAAATTGCCCCTCATAGCTACAAGTACATCCATATTAGTAGGTTCTGTGACTATCACAGCGTCACCTGTATATCCCTTTTCACAACAAGCTAAGGTTCCCATGCTGGTCAATTCTTCCTCTGGGACTGTTTCTACTATCAAATCTCCATTTAATTTGACTCCCGCCTCCTGAATGAATTTAACCGCCTCCAGCATAGCTGCAATGCCGCTCTTCATGTCATATGCCCCTCTACCAAAAATTCTATTACCTTCTATCTCCCCCTTGAAAGGATCGTGACTCCAGTTTTCTATTACACCTGGGGATACAACATCATAATGGCCATTTAGAATTAATGACTTCCCTTTCCCTGCTCCTTTAAGTTTCCCCACAACAACCGGCATATTGCTGAGGTCTCTATCTGGAATAACACCTGAACCTGGAAACTCCTTCAGCTTTGATGCATCAATCTCCCACACATCAAGACTGAAATTCATCCCTTTCAGAGTTTTACAAATGAGGTCCTGAAGTTTTCTATAGTCATCACCGTCAGCTTTGCCATTAGGAGGTGGAGTAACCGTCTTGAAATTTATCAGTCTCCTTAGATACTCAACTATCTCCCCTTTATTTTCGTCTACCAGACGAAGAACTTGCTTCTCCTTCTCAGATAACATGTGAATTCCTCCTTTATTTTCACTTGTTTGCCCGAGCATACCAGGCTTACCTAATTCAATCCCTCTCCCCCTAGAAACGGGGGAGAGGGAAGATTTTTATATTGCGCACCTCTTTCTCTTTACATCAGCCTTTCCTTAATAGGTTGCAACAAAGCGAACTGAAACATGTTTCGAAGCTTTCTTACGACTCAATCACTTCATACTCGTCAACTTCTCTAAATATCTTCTCGGCACGCTCTGTAGGCTTTCTTAGAAATGAAACAACTATGTAAACGATCATATTGGGTATAACACCCATCAAGCCCGCTGAATAACCACCTAGAAGCCCTCCAAAGGCAGGTGACCTCATCGCCACAACAGTGATTGGTATTCCTACCGCCAGTCCGCAATAGGTAGCCAATGCGCTTCCTCTTTTCCAGAACATCCCAAAGAAAATTCCAGGGAAGAGATGAACCAAAAACTCATAGGTGAAAATGAGGATAGCAAATATCATGGGAATCTCTAATGTAGCTACATAACTAGCTCCGATGCACCACACAAGTATGAATATACGACTAATTTGTATAGTTGCTCTCTCTGAAATGCCTCCTTTAATATTATCGCCTACTATGTTCTTGGATAATACAACTCCGTAGGCATTCAACTGAGAATCTATAGAAGATGTCTCACCAGTAAACACAATAACAGCGAAAAGGCCCAGAAGAATAGGCCCTCCAGCCCTACTAGCCATGGTGAGAAATGCTGATTCTGCTGCTTCTGGGCTTGCCGTACACTCAGGAAGTAAGGCACAACCTAGCGCCAGAAAAACCATAAGAACTCCATTGAGAACCACAATGATAGGAATCGCTCTAGCAGTCATTTTTAGATCTTTGACACTTCTAGCTACAAAAATCCGATTAAACATCTCCAACCAACAATATGAGCCTAAGGAGCAAGCTATGACAACAGCACTAAATTCACCGGGATTATCAATAGTAAGCCACTCCAGCGGCTTTGCTGCCACTAATTGCTGTAGGAGTGCACCAGGACCACCAAAGATTACCTGGACTACGTAAGCTATACCACCAAGAACAATAACAGTAGATAGAATGCCATTAACGAAATCAGCATGTACAACACCTCTCATCCCGCCAGCAAGAACATAAATCAGGACAATCGCCGGGATAATATACACTCCAATATTCATAGGCAGTGCATGATAACTAAGTTCATACATAGTATAGGCAAACATCCTGAAACCAGTAATTTGCCATGGCATTCCAATAAGAATACCCGCAATCGCAAAAATAGTGGCTAAATTTTTGGAGTTGTACCGAAAGCCAACATAATCAGGCATACTATACAAGTTATGAACTTTTCCCCAAATCCAAACTTTGGGGCTCATATAGTAGTATATGACTATAGCTACTAAGGAGTAAGTGGCCCCATAAATCATAAAAAATCCCCTGTACACAGCTGCACCTGTCATAGCCCCAAAAGCGGCACCTGTGTACCAGGTGCCTAGAACAGTGAACAATACCATCCACCATGGAAAGGTCCTGCCGGCTACAGCATATTCGCCCATTGTTCTCTTCCTCAGCCTAGCGGCAATTAAAAGATATATTTCTAGAGCTATAAAATAACCAAACAGTATACCTAGCGGAATCCAACTTTGTACTCCTTGCATAATAACCCTCCCATTCTCTTACTTGTTATGAAAAATCATTCCTTATATTTTCGACCTCAAACAAAACATTTATTCCAATACCGAACAAAAACCAGGCAAGAAAGGTGAAGAACATAACGAAAGGCATCCCCCACACTAGAGGATGGACTTTGTTAACAACCTTGGTCAAAGGTGGAAACACAAAAAATAGAAGAATCACAACAAAGTATATTAAAAAACCTACCCGAATTTGCCTCTTACTTAAACCCTTTATCCAACGAACAAAACCTGATTCTTTTTTCTCGACCATTATTCATTTCTCCTTGCATTTTCTATATGCGGTAATTTCTTCTTGCATCTTACCCTGCCTCTTTATTCCAGTTTACATACGCTTTCCTTCAATCAGTAACGCCTCACCTCCTTTTCTCATAGTTTCAATCAATAAGTAATATTCTGCCCTTGATATATCCATACTAATTAAAAATAAAAAAACTGCTAACCCGTCAAAAGATTAGCAGCTCTAGCTGCCCGCTTACACTGCAGATACCAGTCTTTTTTCATCTCCAAACAATGTCACCCTCCACTAAACAAAAGCTAGGCTGGGAACAAAATACCGATGGCTAATATTCATTCTATATCTTAGCCCAGGATACTGTCAATTCGCTAGTTTTACAAATAGGGATTTTAGGGTTAAAATAGCTATGAATTAGGGCGGTTAGCTCAGCGGTTAGAGCGCTTGCTTCACACGCAAGAGGT
>JAGMDB010000097.1 GCA_023128875.1 Dehalococcoidia bacterium
GCTATCAATCACTATCACATCTACAGCACCACTTCTCACCAGAGTTTCAGTAATCTCTAAAGCTTGCTCCCCATTATCAGGCTGAGAAATGAGCAAATCATCTACCCCAACTCCGCAATTTGAGGCATATAAGGGGTCGAGCGCATGCTCAGCATCAATGTATGCCACAATGCCACCAGCCTTCTGAGCCTCAGCAATTATGTGCTGTGCAAGTGTACTTTTACCTGAGGCTTCAGAGCCAAATATTTCAGTAACTCGGCCTCTAGGTATGCCACCTATCCCCAAAGCTAAATCAAGAGACAATGACCCGGTCGGAATAGCATTCTCTGACAATCGACAGGCAGTCTCGCCCAACTTCATAATCGAACCTTTGCCAAATTGCCTTTCAATTTGCTCAATGGCTAATTCTACTGCCTTTTCTTTCCCCGTGGCCATTTTGAAATGCCTAAAAGTTAACTAAACCATCATACCGCAGGCAACAGGCTAAGTCAATGGAGCAAAGAACAAATCAAATCCCTCCTTTGAAGATTGAACGGGCGACAGGCTATAATGCCTGAACTAAGAAAAACAAGATGAAAAATCTTGATAGCATCTTAAACCAGGTTTCCAAGCCCGCTCGCTATACCGGAGGTGAATGGAATAGCGTTGCAAAAAAATGGGACCCAACACCCATCCGAATTGCCTTATGCTATCCGGAGGCCTATGAAATTGGCATGTCTAATATGGCACTACCTATTCTCTATGAGATACTGAACTCTCAGCCAGATGTACTGGCAGAAAGAGTCTATGCTCCATGGATAGACATGGAGGCAGTTTTGCGCAAGCAGAATATCCCGCTTTTTAGCTTAGAATCTAAACACCCACTAAAGGAATTTGATATTATTGGCTTTTCCTTAGGCTACGAGCTTACCTATACCAACGTGCTGAATATCCTCGATTTAGCTCAGATTCCTTTATTTAGCTCTCAGAGAGAACATTCTCATCCCCTGGTAATAGCCGGAGGGAGCTGCGCCTTTAATCCTGAGCCTATGGCTGATTTCATTGACCTGTTTGCAATCGGCGAAGGCGAGGAAATAATACTGGAACTGCTGGAGGTGTTTCGGGGGTACAGGGGCAATAAAGCAGAGCTACTACGACAAGCCGTCAAGCTCGATGGTATATATGTTCCCAGTTTTTACCAAGTCAATTACAGAAAAAACGGCACTGTAAACAGCATTATACCCCAGATACCTGGAGCTAAACCAAAAATTCAACGCAGGATAGTAACTAAACTGCCGCCACCAGTCACTAAGCCAGTTGTCCCTTACATAGAGGCAGTGCATGACCACGGCAGTATAGAAATTCAGCGAGGTTGCACCCAGGGCTGCCGCTTCTGCCAAGCAGGGATGATTTACCGGCCGGTGAGAGAGAGGCCACAGGAGGAAATAATAGACGCTGTAGGTAAGCTATCAAAATACTGTGGCTATAACGAGGTATCTTTGCTCTCACTTAGTACTGGCGATTATTCTGCCATCGAGGAACTCGTCGCCAAACTATCACATCGGTATTGTGGAGATAACTTGATTTTATCCTTACCCAGCCTGCGCCTAAATACAGCCGCAGTAAAGTTAATAGATTTATTACCTTCACAGCACAGAATAACGCTGACCTTCGCTCCTGAGGCTGGAAGTGAGAGATTACGCCGCGTCATCAATAAAAGTATCTCCGAAGACACGATATTGGAAATGCTAGCTGCTGCTCTGGACAGAGGCGGGATGAATCTCAAGTTATATTTTATGGTGGGGCTGCCCAGCGAAACTACTGACGATATGCACAGCATCGTTGAACTGGTGGCTAAGATACGGCACTTAGGGAGGAAATTTAAACTACGAATTAGCATCTCCACCCTTATTCCCAAGCCTCATACTCCTTGCCAGTGGTTAGCCCAAGAAACAGAGGAGCAACTACTCCCCAAATATGGCATATTAAAGCAAGGTTTGCGCCGAGAACAAGTGCAATTTTCATGGCCTGAGCCTAAAGCCAGCCAAATTGAAGCAGCCTTGTCCCGGGGTGACCGCCGCTTAGCTAGAGTTATCCACCACGCCTGGCAGTTGGGCTGCAAATTCGATGCTCTAAGCGAACATTTTGATTATCAGAGGTGGCTCAACGCTTTTGAAGAATGTGGACTTGAACCTTCTTTCTATGCCAATCGGGAACGAGGCTTGGATGAAATGTTACCCTGGGAACATATTGATGTTGGGGTGACTCCTGAATTTCTTAAAAGGGAATACCATAACCTCTGGCAAGAAAGGGAGACTTCAGATTGTCGACAGGGAAAGTGCCATGCTTGCGGACTACAGCGCTGGCAAGTTAGCTGCCAAAGCGCCCTTGATTCTCTCCCGCTTTAAGGGCAAGAATGTGAAGTCTCTACGGGAAAATCTGGACTGAACTATCTTAAATCAAATCTCAAATTGCATGCCAGTATG
>JAGMDB010000098.1 GCA_023128875.1 Dehalococcoidia bacterium
ACCGTCATTACAAACGAAAGAGTAGCGAAGGGTCCAGAGATTGCTTCGCTATTCTTTTCTATCTGTTGCGGCTAACTGTCTCCTTGGCTAACGAGGCGAAACAAATTGTAGCCACGAAAAGTAACGCTGCGCTCAAGAAGAAGGGGAAATTTATTCCCCTTACATCTTTAAGCCAGCCCAGTGTAATGGGGCCAATAATCCATCCAGCATCGCCTACGGTGCGGTAAATCGCCATGGTGCGTCCCTAATCCTCTGAAGAGGCAGTATCGGCAACATAGGCAGTGGGCACAGGTCCACAAAGTCCCCTCCCCATACCCAATATCACACTGCTGGCCAAAAATAAGAAATAATAGTTTGCACGGGTAAACAATAGCAATCCCAGGACTGTTACCATTCCTCCAGGCACGATGAGCTTCTTCCTGCCTAGTCTGTCTGAAAGCCTGCCAGCAAAAGGAACCATGATTAGCTGCATTACTGCTACTAAGGTAAGCGCCAATCCTACCTGCCCCTCAGTTAACCCGAGATGTTCATATCCCAGAATGGGAACTAGTGTTATCTGGTTGCCGCTAACGGTGATCAAAGTAAATAGGACTACAGTACAAATGAGCCAGAAATTTATGTTTGTACGCAGAGGTGGGGAAACTGCTTGATTAACGTTAGAATCAGGCAACTTAGCAGGAGTGCTTTTGTTTTGTTTCGTCTCAGGTATGAAAAAATAGCCAAATATGGTGGCAACTAAGGAAAGCCCGCAGAAGGAGAGGAAACCGGCGCTGTAACTGAAATACCCACCGATAAAGCCGCCCAAGATAGGGCCGAAGCTCGCTCCAAGCAGGAAGCTTCCC
This sequence comes from Dehalococcoidia bacterium, assembly GCA_023128875.1. Taxonomy (GTDB): domain Bacteria; phylum Chloroflexota; class Dehalococcoidia; order GIF9; family AB-539-J10; genus JAGMDB01. The sequence goes on from JAGMDB010000098.1 coordinate 843, forward strand.
CAGTAGAAGCTCATATATTGACCTCGGTTAGCTTGAGTGGAGATTTCACCGATAACGATTAAAGCTGATACACTGAAGATAGCTGACCCCAACCCCTGAAGCAATCTAAACGCTACCAGTTGCCAGTATTCACCGACAAATACATAGCCAAGGGCGCTGATGGTCACCAAGGAACAACCCGAGGATAAGCAGAGGTCTTCGTCCCCAGAGTCGCGCTATTCTACCTGCTGGTATATCTATTACCGCTCTGCTTATGCCATAAGCAGTGATGGCTAACCCCACCATTGTGCCAATCATGGCCGGGCTGACGCCCAACTCTTCGACAAAACCAGGAAGTATGGGGCTGAGAAACCCTGCTCCCACCATGAGCAGTAGCTCCCCAACACAAAGGGCAATGAGGGTTTTGTTACGCCACACTATCGTTTCGAAATAACTATGCCACGAGGTAATTCACAATGATGGCCGAATAGCAAACAGGACTAATTATACCAGAAATATCACGCCTGTGGTGTTATGTCAACTTCGAAAGAGAACAGGATTGAGCGGGCAGAAGCCTGACAAGAAAGTATATGAGAGAGGGATGGAGAAGCAGAGCCAGCATCCTATATGCCACATACGATTTATTCCCTACTGAGCTTTCCAAAGAGTGGAAAATACAAATT
>JAGMDB010000099.1 GCA_023128875.1 Dehalococcoidia bacterium
GGCAGCCAATGGTCCAAATAAAATAGCGTGACATACCTTACACTGGTATTCTTCAAATTATAGTCAAAGTATACAGTAATTTGAAGCAAACGGAATTATGGAAGCTAAAAACCTTTCCCAAAGGAAAAGGCATTTGAGATGCTATTTGTAATTTGGAAATGGAGCGATTGAGCCAGAACCAAATTGAATTTACCACACAGTGCTTAAGGATGACTAGAAAACAGCGCAATCAGCCAATTTCCGCGACAAAAGTGGGACAGGTTGCTTAGACAGCAGCCTTTAATATCTAAATCAACCCAAAAAAGTAAAACTCTACTACTAGAATTAATGGTGCCAAAAGAGCCCCAGCGGCTACCTGAGACAGTGAGTGATATTCTAATTCTACCCTTCCCCAGCCTACCAGAGGAACCAGCACTATAAATGCCATAGCTCTGGAGCCATACAGAATGAACAATATTGCCACTGCAGCAGCAATAGAGGCAGTATGTACGCTTACCTTCCACCGGAGATTGATACACATAAATATCACACTTACTGAAAAGCTAGCAACAAAAAAAGCCAGTAGTATTAGCGGTGCCTTAAGGAAAAAAAGAATGATACAGCTCACACCGACCAGAATAATCGCCATCCCATAAATCCTGACTCGTTGCTTGTGAACACTGGCGAAAATACCATCCAGCCTGTTATGTCGAACCAGCCAGACAACAAATAAGAAGATAGGCAGTATATTGAGGGCAATTAGAATCAGCGCCCGTTTAATAGCCTCGAGCGCACTGCCGGCCGCACTGAGCGAGATTAGCAAAATTAAGACTGCTCCTGTTAGGAAGGGGTTGATGATATTAGATGTCAGCTTAGCTACTTGTTTTCTCATCTCAATTCATTTATGGTTCCCCAAAACGGGGCTATGGTAAGACTAGTCATAGCGCCATCATTATAGGATGAAAATAAAAGGCAAAATCTCTGGTTTCCCGTATACTCATATTATTACCAATAGTATAACAAGCACACATATATAATGGTGGTCATAGAAAATCTAGTGCCTCAGCTCGGGTTTCAGGAGCTTGCTTCTTCTCCACAACAGTCACAATGTTCAAGCCGCCAGTTTCCCACCAGCGAATTTTAGTCACCGACTCCAGAACTAGCTGGGGCAAGGTGAAATTCCTACTTAGAAGTTGCGCTCTCTTCCTTGGACGCCTTGACAGAACTAGCTATTACAATTGATAATTAGCGGGGAATTGGTCTATTAAGGTAGGCGTCCTCCACAAATACGCAGATGGAAATTCAGAACTACCGCCAAGTCAGAGGTAAGGAAGAGGTGCCGGGAGTGGTTATGCGCGTCGTTGCCGGTCCTGATGAAGGAGCGCCAAATTTCGCTATGCGCGTCTTCGAAATAAAACCGCAAAGTTCCACTCCTTATCATTCCCATAATTGGGAACATGAAGTCTTTGTGCTCTCCGGGAGGGGCATAGTTAGAAGCACAGAGGGTGAAAGAGAGTTGAGCGTCGGAGATGCCATCTTGGTTACTCCTAATGAGTATCATTGTTTTGCTAACACAGGTGACGACCTCCTTCGCTTGATCTGTGTCGTTCCACTCATTGATGGAAGGCTACCGAGTACACCACAGCGAGACAAACAGGACAATCCGTGGCATTAGGCACCTAATCCACAGCTTATACACATCTCATAATATTTTCTTTTAAGAAGCTGACACCACATGTTAGAATGATAAGAAATCTAGACATAGCGTAATCTAGGGACGCAAAGAATTTCAGGAGAATTTTTAAATGAACAGAAATTTTGGCATGATGAAGGATAGAATATGGAAAGGGAAACTACATGCTTTGGTAATAGTAGTTTTGGCGTCGGCTACAACGCTAATCTTATCCTCTGGATGTGCTGGGAGTAGCTATACTCAAACCATTAAGGTTACTGCTGAGCCGATAAATGTAAGTGGCCTCGTCACCAGAATAGAGTACTACCAGGATAGGGAATTGGTGAATTCTATACACTTTATTGATGGGAATGGTGACGGCGTTATTGATGGGAAATCAGGGCCCTCAGAGGAAAGCCATTGGCCTAGGGGCTGGGAATGGTTTGATGATATGTACAGAGATGTCATCGTAGGGCACTCTACGATAGTAGTAGTGGGCGAGAAGATAAAGATACAGAATCGCACTACTTACGAGTTCCTGACAGGGAAATATGAGTGCGAACAGGTTGGGTGAAATAACAGCAAAACTTTGGGCTGATGGTAGGCTTATCGGGTTGAAGCTTAATCGCAAAGACTAGAGGAGCCAAATATTGTGTCAGTAGAGGTAGTAGGTTAAAATTCAATCAGGAGTAAATATGGCTGAAGAGTGTCTTTTTTGCCGTATTGTTGCTGGTGAGATACCCAGTGACATTGTGTATCAAGATAAGGAATTCCTGGCTTTCAGGGATATCAACCCTCAAGCACCCAAGCATTTAATTCTCATACCCAAAACCCACATCGAATCTTTGACAGAGCTTACTGAGCAACAACAAGAACTTATAGGGCGCTTGATAATTCTGGCCACAAAATTAGCCTGGAAGGAAGGGGTAGCAGAAAGTGGCTATCGCCTGACAGTAAATTGTGGGCGTGAAGGAGGACAGATAATACCCCATCTTCATTTCCACCTTATCGGGGGCAGGAAGTTGAGTGGTCAACTTGGCTAAATTTGACTCGCTGTCTGTAATCTTGAGATTGCTCTGGCCCTTTGTGCTTCACGGCCAAGACTGAAAATTAGCCCAGAGCAGTAGAAGTTACACTGAGGACTTTAGTTTGGCTATCACCTCCTCTACTGCCTCGCTTGGAGTGGATGTTCCAGCAGTGATGCCCACGTAACGTTTACCTATAAGCCAGGAACTATGCACCTCACTTGCTCCTTCCACCAGGTGAGTCTCCACTATGTGTGAACTTGCTTCAACAAGACGCCTAGTATTGGCACTATCGTGCCCTCCTACTACCAGCATAAGCTGACTTTTTCTGGCCAGCTCTGTAGCAGCTTCTTGGCGTCCTTGCGTTATCTGGCACAAAGTATCGATAATGCGTAGCTCCGCAACTTTGAGATGAGGGGTAGCGATGAGTTGTGCAATAAATTGGACAAAAGCAGCTTGGTTTTGAGTTGTTTGGGAGACAATGCCCAGGCGAAGGAGCTTGTTTTGCTTAACCCGCAATGATGAAGAGCATGTAACGATCTGTTTTACATCAAGAGCAGCTACACCTTTACCGTTTGCCCAACCCAGCAATCCCTTAACCTCAGGGTGTTCTGCCTCACCAAAGATGATAACATCAAAGCCAACCTCAGCTAACTTCTTAACAGCGTTCTGTGCTTTGCGAACTACGGGGCAAGTAGTGTCAATAATGTGAATACAGCGAGTCTCAATCTCGGATAGCAACACAGGGCTTGCCCCGTGAGCAGTTATAGCCAGTATTTTGCCCTGGACTTGCCCCAATTCACCCACTGGCCTTATGCCTACTTTAGCTAACTCTTGCACCAACTGCCGATTGTGTGCCACAGGCCCCAGGGTTTCTATCTTGCCGTATTCATTTGTTGCCTCTTTTAACAGCCTGACCGCCCTCTTCACACCAAAGCACAAGCCAAGTTCTTCAGCCCTCTCAATCTCCATAGGCCCCTCGATTCTCCGGTGGCAGAAGAGCAGCGATTTTACTCATTATCAGGTCAGTCAACAATTTAGTTTGCCGTCTGGTTAATCTACCCTCAATTGAAGGAGGCTTAAAAGGCTGGCCAACATTGACAACTAGTCGAGGGCGTTTCCACAGCCAGCTTACACCTTTCAGTTTCTCTGTGCCGATAATGGCCACAGGAAGCAAGGAAACTCCCGCTTGCGAAGCAATTACAGCGGAGCCTGGTTTTCCAGGTAAAAGCTTACCATCACGGTTCCTCTTGCCCTCAGGAAACATACCTAAAACTAGCCCTTTATTTAGTATGTCTTTGGCTTGTTTAATTGTCTCTCGCTTATCGCTAATCGTTCCCTGACGATGTATTGAGAGTGCCTGTGCCCAGCGGGTGGCAAATCCCACAAACGGATAACGAAAAAGCTCCCGTTTGGCCATAAAATTAATCCATCTGGGAAAGCTAAGTTGTAGCAATATGGGATCAATCAGGTGAACATGATTGGCTACCACAACTAACGAGCTATTTAAGGGCACATTCTTCCTTCCTTTAATCTTCCAAGAGAGCAAAACCCTGAACGAGAGTTTTATTATGGCTAAGACAATCCTCTGAGCTAGAGTCATCCGGTTTAATATCCTTTTAGTATCCCTCTAATATCATTGTGAACTGTGGACAAAAAGACTAACTATCAAGCTCAACAGACAAATTGTATATTTTATCAACCACCTGCTTTAAGCTAAGTCCCCCAGTATCAATAATTATGGCGTCGTCGGCAGGTTTAAGCGGTGAAACAGCCCTATGGCTATCATTTTCATCTCGCTGCTTCAAGTCAGCGAGAATAATATTGTAGTCTATCTTCTCCCCTCGCTCCATTAATTCCTTATAGCGGCGGTTGGCTCTCTCTTTGACGGAAGCAATCAAGAAGACCTTCAGTTCAGCCCAGGGTAAAACCACTGTTCCAATATCCCTGCCTGCCATTGCCACTTGCCCTCGCTGAGCAAACCTACGTTGCACTGACACCATCACCCGCCGCACATCAGCTACCTTCGATACCACAGAGACCTTTTTTTCTATTTCGGGGCAAAGTAATTCAGAGGAAACATCTTCACCATCGAGGACCACTGAAAGAAATCCTTCTTGACTTGGAACAAAGTCAAATCTAGTTGTGTTTGCTAGCTGAGAAAGCTCTTTTTCATCCTCAGGGGAAACGCCTAGCCTGAGCACCTTCCAGGTGAAGGCGCGATACATCAGGCCGGTATCAAAAAAGGAGAAGCCCAGTCTCTTAGCTAGCAATCGGCCAACGCTACTCTTGCCTACCGCTACCGGGCCATCTATGGCAATTAGCTGCAACTTCAAATTGCTTACCATCTTATCATCTTAAACTAAACTATCAAAGGCTCATACTTGTAATTTCGCCTATTCATTTCTATACGAAGTGTTTTCGCTAGAAATGGATTCCTGCTGCATATGATACGAATGTATATGAAATAACACTAATGCTTGAATAACCTAATTAGATAGTGAATTCTTGTAGAGAGCAAAGCAGATACCGGCTCAGCGGAGGGGGTGGGATTCGAACCCACGTTCGCTTGGAAGCGAAAACGGTTTTCAAGACCGTCACCATCGGCCACTCGGTCACCCCTCCAAGATATTGGAGTATAAGTAGCAGAGCTATTGATAGTCAAACCGGGCTGAGTAAGGAGCTTGATATTACGAGTTTTTCTAATTTGTGCTAATATTCTCCATGCTAATGCCTCTCCAGGAATTGCGCATTGTCGACGCTAACCTTAACCGTGCAAGCGAAGGCTTGCGTCTTCTCGAAGATATTGCCCGCTATATTCTTGATGACTCGACATTAACTCAACAATTTAAAAATCTGCGCCATAATTTGGCTGAGGAAACTAAATTATTGGGTATAAAGCTTTTGTCGCACAGGAACGCAGAGCACGATGTTGGCGCCAGTATAGCAAGTGCTGGCTACGAGCAAGCATCAAAGCAACCTCAGCGGGACCTACCCAGCGTGATTACAGCCAATGCCAAAAGAGCGGAAGAATCCCTACGCACAATAGAGGAGCTGGCTAAATTGCCGCAGATAAGCCCAATGCTGCATTCAAACAAATTCGAGCAACTACGCTTCTCCCTTTACACCGTGGAGCAACAATTGATGTCCAGAGTATTACGCCAAGATAAAATAAAACGACTAACTGGACTTTATGTTATCCTGGATAGGCAAATTTTAGCTGGCAGAAACGAACCGGAGATTGCCAAGCAGGTTATCCAGGGCGGTGGTAAGGTCATCCAGCTTCGAGACAAACAAGGTAGCAAAGCAGAATTGTTGCCTATAGCCCAAAAAATTAAAGACCTTTGTAGCAAATCTGATACTCTATTTATAATCAATGATTATCTTGATTTAGTCCTGGCTGTTGACGCTGACGGACTTCACATTGGACAAAGAGATTTGCCTCTGCCTATCATCCGACGAGAATTGCCTGTAGACAAAGTAGTTGGCTGCTCTGTCAACACAGTATCGCAAGCGGTAAAGGCGCAAAATGAAGGAGCAGATTATATCGCTGTGGGCTCCATATTCCCTACGACGACAAAGAGAGATGCTACTGTAGTCGGAGTAGATAGACTCAAGCAAATCAGGCAAGCGGTAACTTCTCCTTTGGTGGCTATTGGTGGCATCAATGAAAATAACATCAGCCAGGTTACGGCTGCAGGCGCCAGTTCTGTGGCTGTAATCAGCGCTGTCCTGAGTAAGGAAGATATTAAAGGAGCTACGAAAATACTGGTGGAAAAAATGGGAATGAGCTAAACTCACCCAGGAGAAAGGGATTCACTCAGGAAAGTGGATTGAATAGGAGATGTCAAAGTCAGTGAAAGATTTGGAAGCTATCGCTACGAATATTCGCTCTTACTTTGTGGGTGAGGATGAGGCGCGGGAGCAAACCCTACGCCTTTGCCGTCAGGTGATCCAATACAGCGCCCGGGCCATACACGCCCTACATCACCAAGAACAAGACAAAGGTAGCCAGCTTCTCGATTCAGCTTACAGGCTGGTTCAAGATATAAACCATGGCCTTAGTGAGCATAATGAACTGCTTCACTCAGGTTTTGTCCATGATGCACAAAAGGAATTCTCTGAGGCAAGCATTACCCTGGCCTTGATTAACAGGGAACCTTTCCCCAAACCTGATGATTTAGGCGTTAGTTACGCCGCCTACCTTAATGGTCTGGGCGAAGCTGTAGGAGAATTAAGGCGCTACATCTTGGATAGTTTAAGACAGGGAGATTTTTCTCGTTGTGAGGAGTTGCTTGGCATGATGGATGATATTCATGGGGTGTTAATGGCTATGGATTTTCCTGAAGCTGTTACTCATGGCTTAAGGAGAACTACGGATGCTACGCGAGGCATTATAGAAAGAACCCGAGGAGATTTAACAGTAGCTTTAAGACAGAGAGAGCTGCAAACAAAACTGGGTGAATTTGGCCATTGAGGAGGTTGTTAAACACTCCCTCAACGCTGTTTTAAGCACACCCTTTAGATCAGGTGTCTTGGGAAGCCCTTGATTGCTATGTTAACATGAACGAAAAAGAAATTTGGGGGTGAACTAGTGGCAGAAACAGCTAAGTGGATTGTGAAAGATCCCGCGGAAGAAGATGTATATTGGCCCAGTAAGGAGATGAAGAAAAGAGCCTGGATAAGTGATGAATCGATATATGAGGAAGCGGCCAGGGATCCAGTGGCATTCTGGGCAGGGCGCGCTCGTGAGGGGCTGGATTGGTATAAGGAATGGGATGAAGCTTATAAATGGGAGCCACCATATTTCAAGTGGTTCATTGGTGGCAAGCTAAATGCTAGTTATAATTGTTTAGATAGGCATGTTAAGACCTGGCGGAGGAACAAGGCAGCAATAATAGGAGTGCGAGAGCCCATTGATGAAGAGGCTAAAGTACTGACCTATTATGACCTTTACCGTGAGGTCAACAAATTCGCCAATGTGCTGAAGAGCCTCGGCATTAAGAAAGGAGACCGAGTTAGCATCTATTTACCGATGATTCCAGAAGTCCAGATAGCGATGCTAGCTTGCGCTCGCATTGGAGCGCCACACAGCGTTGTCTTCTCTGCTTTCAGCCCTGATTCACTTAAAGACAGAATAATTGACGCTGAGAGCAAAGCTCTGGTCACCTGCGATGGTTACTACCGCCGTGGCCGCCCAGTAAATTTGAAAGACAATGCAGACAAGGCAGTGCAAGGAACTACCATAGAGAATGTAATAGTATTCAAAAGGACAGGTGTTGAGGTGAAGTGGGTTGAGGGCAGGGATCATTGGTGGCACGAGCTAATGAAAGATGCCCCTCTTTATTGTAAGCCCGAGGTGATGGACAGCGAAGACGTGTTATACATCCTGTATACCAGCGGAACTACTGGTAAGCCAAAGGGGGTCATACATACTACAGGTGGCTACATGACGCAGGCATACTGGACTACAAAGTGGGACTTTGATATCCATGATGAGGATGTATTTTGGTGCACCTCCGATGTTGGTTGGGTTACTGGTCATACCTATAACTGCTATGGCCCACTCTCTGTGGGTGCTACCCAAATATTCTACGAAGGAGCCCCAAACTATCCTGAGCCAGACAGAATGTGGCAGGTAATCGAGAAATACGGCGTCACTGCTTTCTATACGGCACCAACGGCGATAAGGATGTTTATGAGCTGGGGAGATGAGTGGCCAAAGAAGCATAACCTGAGCAGCCTTCACTTGTTGGCCACCGTGGGTGAGCCAATCAACAGAGAGGCCTGGATGTGGTATTTCAACACCATCGGTGGAGGGAGATGCCCTATAATCGATACCTGGTGGCAAACTGAAACAGGCGGGACATTGATTAACGCTCTGCCTGGCGTAGGACCATTTATCCCTTGCGTTGCTGGCAGGAGCTTTCCCGGAACCAGGCATGAAATCCTTGATGAAGGGGGCAAACCTGTAGGCTTAAATGAAGGAGGCTACTTAGTCCAAAGGCCATCATTTGGCCCTGGCATGCTGAGAGGGGTATACAAGAGCCCTGAAACGTACAAAATTAATTACTGGTCTCAATATGGCAACGAGGCTTATTATACTAGCGACGGAGCAAGGATGCCAAAAGAAAAGCTCTTTCGCCTCACTGGTAGGGTGGACGATGTAATGAAAGTCGCCGGCCACAGGCTTTCCACTGCTGAGGTAGAGAATGCTATAGGCGGGCATCCATCTGTGGCAGAATCTGCCGTGGTCCCAGCTCCGGATGAAATCAGGGGTCAGGTTCCGTGGGCTTTCGTCAGGCTTAAAGAAGGAGAGGGCTCAGCTGAACTTGCTAAGGAAATAAGGGACCACGTGGGTAAGGTATTGGGGCCCACATGCCGGCCAGACAAAATAATATTTGCCACGGATTTGCCGAAGACCAGGAGTGGGAAGATTATGCGTCGTATCCTGAGAAGCCTGGCAAAGAATGAAGCTGTGGGGGATTTAACCACTATTGAAAACCCTGCTTGTGTGGAGGAACTCAAGCAAAAGGTTGGCCATAAAGCAGCAAGTTAGGGAAGAGCACGGCAGTTTAAATTCAGATTTGTGAGAAAATGGTGCCAGGTACAATGCAATTCGTGTTCGCCACATTAACCATATTATTCTGGCTGCTAGCAGGGCATTTCTTTGGTGCTGTTTCTGCTAAAATTGCTGGGGTAGAAGACATCATTTGTGGTGCTTCTGCTGTTTATGCCTCAGCAGCTATAGTTCTAAATGCAATGTATGGCAGGTGGGTCCTGCCAATCGGGCTGCTATCCAAGTAAATTTGCCTTGGGTGATAAAGACTATGACACTACCGTGTAAACTGATAGGGCAGATGAGCGTTCGAATTGTCAGCATCGCATTAGTTATGTTCCTGGCTTTAATCCCTTCTTCGCTAGTGCTAGCTCTGGAAAGCGACAGTGAAACTATTACTATCACTATGACTACGAAGACGGTTATAGAAATAGAATTGAATCCTCCAAATTGGGAAACGGGCATTATGGGGCCAGAAGAGGAGAAGAATACACAAAAGGATCATTTCACTATAACTAACAACGGTAATTGTGAAGTGAATACTTATATCAAAGGCGAAGATGCCGTATGGGTTGATGATCCTGATGCATATAAGTGGGAATTGAGCAGCGATGGGAGTAATGGCACGCAAAAATACGTACTATGGTATGAGAAAGCAGATGAAAGCAGCTATACGCTTATCAAAAAAGACGAAAACGGATTTGGGGATTTATTTACTCCTAATCTTGGACCGGGTGGAGACAATGCGAAGAAATTTGGATTGAAACTAGAAGTTCCTCCAGCTGATTATACTAAAGACGGAGTTGGATATTTCCATGAGGGTGGGGAAATGAAAACCACTATCACCATAAGCGGTGTGGTCGCTTAGCGTGGTAACAAATTATATGTTCAGTTGAGTAAGATAGCAGGATATAGTGAACATGCGAGTAATAAGCTTCATATTAGTTGTTACCCTCGCTTTGGTCTCTTGTTCGCCAGCGCTAGCTGAAGATAATGGCACAATAACTATCACCATTCTTACTGACAAGTACATAGAAATTACGCTGGAACCATCAGAGTGGAATATAGGCGATGTAGAGCCAAACACAGAGTATATGACAAATCCAACTTGGTGTACCATAACTAATAGTGGCAATTGTGCCGTAAACATTCACATTGAGGGTGAAGATGCTGTATGGGTTGATAATCCTGCTACGAAGTGGACGCTCAGCGAAGATGGAGACAATGCCAAAAATACATGCGTATTGTGGTACCACATAGCGTATGATGACGCAGATAGTTATACCCTCATCACTACAATTGACAGCCAGATGAAAAAGGCGAATGAAGACCCAATAAGACTCATAGGCAACGGTGATAACAAACAATTCGGGCTGAAATTATTAACGCCTGCTGCTGATTTCACTATAGACGATGTGGGATATTTCTATGGTGGGAGGGAAATGAAGATTACTGTTACCATAAAGGCCGTGGCAGCCTGATGATGCGGCAGCACAAATACATCTGGTTCGTTGTTGCCTTAGTGGTTTCTCTTTTACCCTCTCCTGTTCTGGCGTGGAGTTTCAGCGTTTCTCCTCCTGAGGTAAAAATAGATAATTTATCTCCAGGCCAGATAGCCGAATTCAACCTGACTATCCATAATAAGGACAATATAAGCCATACTTTTGTGTTAACTACTTATAACCCTAAAGAATCGGAGCGAAGACCAGAGAGAGCTGAATTTCCTAATAGCACCTGGGTCAGCTTTCCCCACCAGGTTGAAATGCAGGGCAACTCCGAAGCAAAGATAAAAGTAAAAGTAGCCATTCCATCACAGCAAAAGTGGGCAGGTAAGGATTGGGAGATATGGCTGAGCATCACACCTGAAGACAAAGACCTTCTGGTAGTAAATTACTATATCCGCATTCTAGTTTCAACAGGGGAAGGAGGCGAAAGAGTAGAAACTGTCTCGCCAGAAACCGGTTCTCACATAGTGTTAACTGTGGGGGTTATTGTACTGCTGCTTCTAGGCTGTGGCATTTACTATTTTAGACGCAAGGTTAAGGCCAAATGACTCAGGGGGCAACGAAAGATACTTTATGAAGTCCCATAGATTTCAGCCGTTTCATCATTCGGTTAAATCAAAGGCCCTATAGCTGCTCAGACAGTTTCCATAGCTTCTCCGGCTCTTCTATGTGGTCAACATACACAGTGCCGTCAAGGTGGTCTATTTCATGCTCTAAAGCCTGGGCTAGAAGCTCTTTGCCCTTGAGGCGAAATTCTTTACCCTGTCGGTCTAATGCCTTGACTTTAACCGTCACTGACCGCTCAATTTCCCCCTGATAGCCAGGCACGGATAAACATGCCTCTTGAACCACTCGCTCACCTTGCCTCTTTGTTATTTCAGGGTTAATCAGAGGGATAATCTCTTCTCCTGGTAGTTCGATGACTGCTACCCGCAGTGATACCCCTACCTGTGGAGCGGCCAAACCTACCCCTGCATTGGTATGCATGGTGTCAATCATGTCATCAATTAGCTTCTGAATAGAGCCATCGATTTTGTTCACTTTCCTGGCCTTTTGCCTTAATACTGGATCAGGCAAAGTGCGTATCTTCAATACTGCCACACTCACTTAACCTCCGAAATACAATTGTATACCTTACGCTGCCTTCATTTGAGTTCCTCCAGCTTAAGCACCCCATGGATAGTTACTGCTTCAAAAGCTGGCCCTCTCTCACCTAACCGGGGAAGGCTAATTACTTGTTCTCTTACATCTTCCATTTGTACCTCTATTTTAACTTCACCACTCTTATATTACCTGATTGCCGAGTCTACATATTATTATCCCCTTCTTCCCTTGTCACCTGGCGAATTCCTGTTGCCTGCGGCTTAGTGTCCCTAAATTTCCACGCAGTTTTGCCATACACCATGAATGTTGCAATAAGAGAGTGCACAGAAAGCCTTGAATTCCTTAACAGGCACCTGAAACCTGACATTAGGATTGGTATAAGAAGGTGCAAAATTAGCTCGACCAAGGTCAATTGCCTGTCCATCTTTCTTCACCCCGTAAAGCTCTATCCATGCGATGTGGTGTTCTGCGGTATTAGGATGCGGCACATCTCTTCCTACAACTACCCGGACAACATCTACGTCGTCTCTACGTCGTCCCTTGCCAATTTCGATTGCCGGGACGTGTTTTTCTCTTCCCTCAGCATCCATGCTTTTTAGGATATCTCCAAACTTCATTTTCTCATCTCCTCCTTCTTAATACTGCTAATCAAAGTTATGTTCTTTGTGCTTCTGGGCAATGGTTTCAGCTAAAGCTTCGACAAGATGTTCTACCATCTTTTGGGTGCTGCCATGCA